>PGYG01000020.1:5881-30525 GCA_002839545.1 Candidatus Methanoperedentaceae archaeon HGW-Methanoperedenaceae-1 | reverse complement strand
CCTCATGAGCAGGTCAAAAACATAGGCTATGACCTCGGTATCTGTCCTGAGTTCAAGTTTGTACCCGAACATCTCAAGATAGCGCTTGTTAATCCCGTACGAGGAGATTTCGCCGTTATGCACGACAGACCAGTCAAGGAGCGTGAACGGGTGCGCGCCGCCCCACCATCCTGGAGTATTTGTGGGAAACCTGCCGTGGGATGTCCAGATATAGGCGCGGTAATCTTCCAGTTTATAGAATTTCCCGATATCCTCAGGATACCCGACACCCTTGAATGCGCCCATGTTCTTGCCGCTTGAGGCTACAAAAGCACCATCACTGCTGGAATTCAGCTCCATTACGGTCTTCATGACATAATCACGTTCTGAAAGGAACTTAAGCTTATTCTCAGGTACTTCAAGGAAATACCTCCAGAGTATCGGCGGGTTCGATATGCCGTTTTCCCTGCGGGTTGGAATGGGCTCGTCCTTGTCCACGTTGAAAGCGTCCTTGAATAATTCTTCTGTTTTTTCTTTTGCTTCCTTATTATCATACATCATGTGGAAAGCGTACTGGTCTTTCCGTTCCGGGTAAATGCCATAGGCTGCAAACCCACCCCCAAGACCGTTTGAGCGGTCATGCATACTGGCAATGGATTTTATAACTGAACTTCCGTCAATCCGCTTTCCGGATTCACTTATCATCCCTGATATCGCACATCCGGATGGTATTCCGTCACACTTCATTTTTTTCACCTTGATGTAAAACAAACCCGATTGGTATTTTCATAAATCTCTGTGCAACAATGGAGGAAAAATTGAGGACAAATTGTAGTTTGGCATTTTCTCTCTTGCTGGGGAAGTATACTATCGCTTTTATACTATTTAAGTTTAACTCGGTAATAGGAAAGGTACTGGTGGTAGAATTTATATATTAGAAAATCAGTACCAAAGAAGGCGGAAGCATGTCCTCCAATTGTTTGTCTCTCAAGTTGGGCAAAACATATTATAAAAAGGGATTCAAATGGCAGGTTGATATACCTGCCACAAATAAACGGAGGATATGCTGAAGCCATAAAATCAATAAGGAAGAAGATACATAAGAAAGACACGAAATCGGTGAAGACTATGGCAATCAATTGAGAAAAACAATGTCCGTTTCTTAAGACTGCAATTTGTCGATACACAGGGTATGGTCAAGAATGTGGGTATTCCTGTCTCACAGGCAGAGAAAGCCCTGACATCTGGCATCTCATTTGACGGTTCGTCAATCGAAGGTTTTGTAAGGATTGAAGAGTCTGATATGGTGCTCATACCTGATGTCAATACATACCAGGTCCTTCCATGGGAAGTCGGGGGCGGGAACGTTGCGAGGATTATATGCGATGTCCACCTGCCAAACGGCAAACCATTCGAGGGTGACCCGCGCTATGTCCTGAAAAAAGCAATTAAAGAAGCGCATGCACTTGGGTTCACCATGAATACAGGTCCTGAGCTTGAATTCTTCTTATTCGAAGAAAAGGACGGGAAATCCACAAACAAGCCGCATGATTTTGGAGGATATTTCGATTTCCCGCCAATTGACCTTGCAGAAGGTATCAGGCAGGAAATAGTAGTTGCTCTTGAGAACATGGGCTTTAATATTGAAGCGTCCCACCATGAAGTGGCAGAAGGGCAGCATGAAATAGATTTCAAGTATGACGATGCGCTAACAACAGCAGACAATGTCATTACATTCAAGTTTGTCACAAAAACCATTGCCAGGATGAACAACCTCTACGCTTCTTTCATGCCAAAACCAGTATTCGGCATAAACGGTTCAGGCATGCATACAAACATCTCATTATTCAAGGACGGGAAGAATGCATTTTATGATGAGGACGGGGAATACGAGGTCAGCGACACTCTCAGGTATTTCATCGGCGGATTGAAAAAACACGTACAGGCTTTTACAGCAGTGACAAATCCCCTTGTAAACAGCTACAAGAGGCTTGTGCCGGGATACGAGGCACCGGTTTATGTCGCATGGTCTGGCGCAAACCGCTCCTCACTTATACGCATACCTGCCGCAAGAGGCATGAGCACCCGCGTTGAACTCAGGAGCCCTGACCCTGCCTGCAACCCATACCTGTCTTTTGCTGTAATACTGATGGCAGGACTTGACGGTGTAAAGAATAAGATTGACGCGGGCGAGCCTGTTAAACATAACATATTTGACATGAGTGAGAGCGAACGAATCGAAAACGGTATAGAATCACTGCCTGGAAACCTGAAGGACGCACTTAATGCATTTGAAAGCAGTGCCATTGTAAGGGAAGCCCTTGGAGAACATGTGTTTTCTAATTTAAGAAGGCTTGGAAGGGCTGAATGGGATGCTTACAGGACACAGGTTCACCAGTGGGAACTTAAAAGGTACCTGAATATAATCTAAGACTAAAAAAGGTGATACAGACGGCTGCAACGACTGATGATTCGATGGTACAGAGAAAACTTATAGAGATACTGAGGATACTCCATGAAAACCACGATGCAATTGGGGCGCGCCTTGTAGCCGACAAAATGAACGAACGCGGATACCCTATCGGTGAAAGGGGTGTCCGTTATCACCTGAGGATTCTGGATGAACGTGGATTGACGCAGCGGCAGGGATACGACGGCAGGATTATTACCGGGCTTGGTATTGATGAACTTAATAATGCGCTTGTCGGGGACAGGCTTGGCGTAATAATTACGCGGATTGAGAACCTTATCTATGATACGACATTTGACCTGGAAACAGGCAAGGGAACCATAATTACAAATACGTCAATCATAGATAAGTATGAGCTTGACAGGACGATGGAAATACTCAGGCATGTGATATATGGCGGTTATTCTATCAGTCCGTATATCAAGCTGATAGAAGAGGGTACGGTAACTGCGGATTTTAAAATCCCTGACGGTAAAATCGGGATTGCTACCATGTGCAGTATCACGGTTGATGGGATTTTGCTGAAAAACGGGATTCCTGCCAACACGAAATACGGGGGAATACTGGATATAAAGAACAGCAAACCCACGCAGTTTGATGATATTATTATGTATAACGGCACGTCTATTGACCCGATGCGTATTTTCATTAACAAGAAAATGACGCGGGTTCTTGATGCTGTTGATTCCGGGGCGGGGAAACTGCTTGCTAATGTCCGTGATATTCCTGAAACCGCTGTTTCAGAAGCAAGGAAGGTTTTGGATTCTGTTATGGAACTGGAACTCGGAAGCGTGGTTGAAATCGGGGAACCTGGTAAAGCCATGCTTAATGCGCCGATTGATTCCGGGAAGGTGGGTATTTTAGTGTATGCAGGTGTGAATTCGATGGCTGCTGTTGATGAGAGCGGGATTAATGTGGTTACACATCCTATTTCTACTATTGTGGATTTCAAGGAAATGAGGAAGTTGTAACTGGCTGGCGCTGCTTTTAGTATTTTTGGAAATGCATAGTGATGTAGTTAACTAATTTTGGTCCTTCTAATGTACCTCAGGACAATATATTGTTTATAAAAACCAGGTACATTCCAAGCCAAATTCACATCAAACAGAAACCTCCCCGCAATAAACTCATAATGATAATACTCATACAAACGATACTTATATCTACTATTAATGAAAAATTAATGAAAAGTACATACAAAACGGCAACAAAAACGGTTACTTAAAACAAAACGTGGATAGGAAAATGATGGGTTTGAAAAAGTTACTGTTGTTCTACTCAATTTTAGCTGTAGTGGTACTTGTATCCATGTTTTCTCTGGGATGGAGCGCAGCATTAATTGCATATTCTGTTTTTATCATATCCTCGATTATATTCAAGAAACCAGAAGGCAAGTTTTTCTGGGGCGACTCATTTAAAAAAGGGTTCAAGTTCGGTCTTGTACTGATAACTATAATATTTTTAGTTGAAGTGGGACTTGGCTGGATTAAATATGTAGAACTTCTCCCGAACACAATTTACTTATTAATAGGTGCAGTAATTTTCGAGGTGCTTGTTTCATTAGGGGAAGAGATGTCTTTCCGCGGTTATATTCTTCCAAACCTTATGAAAAGCATGGGTGCTGTTAGTGCTGTTGTGATTTCATCACTATTATTTGCAGGGCTGCATCTTCCGTCCATACTCCTTCTCGGAATTGGGAGTTTCAACTCGGTAATAATGTTTTCAACCATAATCGCAGCAAGCATACTCCTTTCACTCCTGTACTTCAAAGGAGGATTGAAGATGTCTTCGGGTTTTCATTTTTCATGGAATTTCTTCCAGTACCATATTTTCTCATTGAGGAGCGGGTTTGGTATTTTCGGTCTAACGGCTGCAAAACCCGAGTTCACAGGAGGCATAGCAGGACCTGAGGCTGGGATTCTGGGACTTTTAGTAACAATAATCGGGATTTTTTTTGTATTGAAGTATGGTTTTAATTCTGCTGGATTCCGCAAAGAATAAATAAATCTTAAATCTATTGTGGGAAACATTCATCACGATTGATAATATAATATTATCTGTTATTCACGGAGAAAAAATTACATGAAGGAAATTAGAATACACGGCAGGGGCGGACAGGGTTCCGTGACCGCCGCCGAACTGTTAGCAGTGGCTGCATTTGAGGACGGGAAATTCAGCCAGGCATTCCCTGCTTTTGGTGTAGAAAGAAGAGGTGCGCCTGTTACGGCTTTTGTGCGCCTGAGTGACAAACCGATACGTCTGCGCAGCCAGATATACGAGCCTGATTATGTGATTGTCCAGGATGCAACCCTTGTTGATGTAGTGGATGTTGCAAGCGGGGCAAAACCCGGCGGGTTCATCCTTATTAACACTGAAAAGAGCCCGGAATCATTCAATCTTAATACAAAAGCTACCGTAAGAACCCTTGATGCAACCAAAGTGGCAATGGACATTATCGGCAAACCCATTGTCAACACGACGCTAATTGGTGCTTTTGCAGGCGTTACAGGAGAGATTAAACCCGAATCAATCCAGAATGCAGTAAGGGAGCGCTTCCCGGGAAAAGTCGGGGAAAAGAATGCAGAAGCAATAAAAGCTGCCTATGACATGATGGAGGCAAAACGATGACGCTGGTTATTAAAACAGCAGTAAAACCAGGGAGCACCATTGTCAACAAGACAGGTGCATGGCGTTCATTCAAACCTATTTTTGACAATGAACTTTGCAGTAAATGCGGCATCTGTGCCATGTACTGCCCTGAAGGAGTCGTGTACAAGCTGGAAAGCGGGTATTACGAGCCTGATTATGATTTCTGTAAAGGATGCGGTATCTGTGCCAATGAATGTCCTAAAAAAGCCATAAAAATGGTACTGGAGGAAAAATGAAGAACAAGATGACTGTTGTGGAAGGCTCGTATGCAGTTGCGCATTCAGTAAAAGTTTGCAAACCAAACGTAATTTCTGCTTATCCAATCACGCCGCAGACACATATCGTTGAAGACCTTTCCCAGTTCGTGGCTGACGGGGAAATTGACTGCGAGTACATGAACGTGGAATCCGAGTTCTCGGCAATATCAGCGTTAATAGGAGCCAGTGCGGTAGGTGCAAGGACATATTCCTCGACTACCTCGCAGGGACTTGCATTGATGCACGAGGCATTGTTCAACGCTTCAGGTATGAGGCTCCCCATTGTAATGACCGTTGTGAACCGGGCATTGAGCGCTCCTATCAATATCTGGAACGACCAGCAGGATTCCATATCCCAGAGGGATACTGGCTGGATACAGCTTTATGCCGAGGACGTGCAGGAATCTGCTGACATGACACCGCAGATTTTCAAGCTTGCAGAGGATAAGGATGTCTTACTGCCTGCCATGTCATGCATGGACGGTTTCATTTTATCCCATGTGTACGAACCTGTTATTCTTCTTGAGCAAGACCTGACTGATGAGTTCCTGCCGCAGTTTGAGCCTGAGTTTATACTTGACCCGGCAAATCCCATGTCATTCGGCGCTTTTGCCGACCCGACAACATATACGGAATTCAGGTACAGGCAGGAAGAGGCAATGGGTGTGGCTTTAAAGAAAATCGAGACGCTTGCAAACGAGTTCAATGATATTTACGGCAGGTATTACGGCGGGCTTGTTGACGGTTACATGCTTGATGATGCCGAGATTGTGGTAATGGCTATGGGTTCTGTTATCGGTACTGTGAAGGATACAATTGATATGCTAAGGAAAGACGGGGTATCAGTCGGTCTTCTCAAGGTCAGGTCGTTCAGACCGTTCCCGGTGGATGCCGTGAGAAAAGCCCTGAAAAATGCAAAAATCATAATTACCCTTGATAAGAATATTTCCGTTGGCAAGAACGAAGGTGCGTTGTGCACTGAAGTCAAGGCGTGTCTGCATAATACAAAAATGAGGATTCCTGTCATAGGTTTCATGCTTGGGCACGGAGGTCGTGATATTCCTATGGGTACTATTGTGAATATAGTTGATAAGGCAAAGGCTGCCATGAAAACAGATAGTTTCATTGAAAGCGGGTTTGCTGATTTGCGGGAGGACTTATAATGAAAACAGGAACAAGTTTGCTTGCGCCAGGTCACCGCGGATGTGCCGGATGCTGTGATGCACTTGCAGGGAGGTTCCTGCTTGATGCGCTTGGCAAGGATTGTATTGTTGTCAGCCCGACAGGATGCCTTGAAGTGTTTACGACACCATATCCTGAATCATCGTGGGGCGTTCCCTGGATTCATTCATTGTTCGAGAACGCGGCTGCTGTGGCTTCTGGCGTTGAGGCTGCCCTCAAGGCTCTTGGCAGGAAGAATAATACGAAAGTTGTTTCAATCGGCGGGGACGGCGCAACTCTTGACATAGGCTTGCAGGCAATATCGGGCGCATTTGAGCGCGGGCATGACCTGACGTATGTGTGCGTGGATAATGAGGCGTACATGAATACAGGTGTGCAGAGAAGCAGTGCAACTCCGCTTTATGCCAATACGACCACAAGCCCGTCAGGAAGGGAATCGCGCGGGAATCCATTACATAAAAAGAATATGCCTGCAATCATGGCAGCGCATGGCTCGCCGTATGTTGCAACTGCTTCTGTTTCGTATGCTCCTGATTTGATGAAGAAGATAAAGAGAGCGGCTGAAATTGAGGGACCGACATATGTGCATATCCATGCGCCTTGCTGTACAGGCTGGGGTTTTGACAGTTCAAAGACCATAGAGGTCGGGAGACTGGCTGTTGAGACTGCTATGTGGCCTATGTATGAGATGGAAAACGGCGAGGTTACGAAGGTCAGGAAGATTAAGGACAGAAAGCCGGTTGAGGAGTACCTGAAGGTACAGAAGCGGTTTAAGCACCTGTTTACAAAAGACGGGGCGAGAGAGGAAGTTAAGAAAATCCAGGAACTTGCTGACTGGAACGCGAAGCATTTCGGGCTTGAGTGAATAAGCCCGGAGTGGTTATTTTTTTTGATTGCTGAGTAACTCGAAATTGAATCATCAATGGTTATTTATAATGACTCACCATATTAATTAATCATATTAAATTAGAACAGGAGAAACAATCATGGCTTTATCTGTTAATGTAAATAACAAATTCTCTTTGCAGGAAGTCAGTAATGTAATTCGCTCTGCCCTTACTATGGATGAGCAGATTTCAAAGCATAAGAAAGCCAAATATGCAAAAATATGTAAGAATTTTGAAGATAAGTTCGAAATGAGTTCTGACGTTTTCATGGAAAAATTTGAGATGGGCGAACTTGATGACAGGGATGATTTTTTTGATTGGTTCGCAGCAAAGAAGGGCTTTGATAAATGGAGTAAAAAACTGGACATCTTATCTGGGATAAGCCTATGAGAATAAGGGATTATTATTCTCAAATTGAAACGATTATTAAGGATTCCCTAATAATCACCCACTTTTCTATAGATTTTGATGAAATCGATGTTAATGTCGGATATATAAAAGGCAAGCTGGAATTAATTGACGGCTCCTTTCTCTACTTTATTGAATATGTTGAGATTCGGGATGTTCCAGAACGTATTAAGTACAAATACCAGTGGCAGAAAGAAAATGGTGACCTGATTGCACGATGGGATAACGTTCCGCACCATAAGGAAATTGATACATTCCCTTATCATATGCATGATGCAGATGGCGTGCATCCATCGGAAGATGTGGATTTAGAAGCGATAATTGACAGGATAATGGATGAAATCATTGTATGAATCTTATATTTGAATGAAACAGAGTTTACCCAATAATAATTGATATATAGTCATCTTTGTAAATATTGCACCATGAACCTCAATACACTTCTTTCAAACCACAAATCAGGATACCGGGAAAAATTAGTCAAACTACTTGCAGTAAAAAATTCGCTTACAACAGCAGAAGTGGAATCCGGTTTCAAGGATTTTATCGAACAACACCTTGCGGAAAAATACACCCCTGCATCCCTGTTCATTGAAAAAATAAACAGTATCCAAACCCCTGTACTCCTTAACATCAGGCGCGGCAGGGAAGAAGGTGAGGAATTCTGCAAGATATGCCATGCCAACCAGCCCAATGTCGATAAGGTTGCCATGAAGTACGGTGACAGGATTGAAGTGGTTGAAGCAAGTATTGACAAGCCTGACGGCGGCGCGCTTTACCACATAATCTATTATGAGGAAGCGGAAAATAAGATGGTGCCGCTGACTGCTGTTATTAATAAAGGCGAGGTTTTGAAGTTCTGGACAGGGGTGGAAGTTAAGCCTGATGAGTATGGGGAGTATTTTGATAAGCTGGTCGGGCAGGTTTGAAAGGGCTCGTGAAACCACATAGGGGCACAGGGAAAAACAACAACCCTCTGTGTTCGTGTTCCCTAGTTCGTTTTTATGATGGGGGGCTGGAGGCGCGGGAGTCAATAATTTCATCCATCAAGAAATGCTTTTATCCTTTTCCACAAAGGTTTCAAGTTCTTTTCTTTGATTTCACATTCCCAGACAACCATATAATCCCAACCCTCAGCAAATGAAGCAAAGTTATCAGCATCCCGGCGCACATTTCCTTCAATCTTTTGTTGCCAGAATTCAGTATTGGACTTCGGCCATTTGAAATACCTGCAATTATGTTTGTGCCAAAAGCAACCATTTACAAAGATAACTTTTCTGCGTCCGGCAAAAACGATGTCCGGTTTCCCAGGCAGGTCCTTTCGATGAAGCCTGTATCTGTATCCATTCCTCCAGAGCCATTGCCGTACTATCATTTCCGGCTTTGTATTTCTCCCTTTTATGCGGGACATATTGAAACTACGTTTATCTGGTGAATGGACATCCACCATCATTCTTCACCAACATGATCTTTTATCAACTGAGATGATAGCAATTTAAAATTAAAATCTGGTTGACCCTGACGGGCATAATATGATGAAAAACGTGAAACAACATCTTTTATAAAATGAGATGAAACTTGTACTTGTGGCAAGTTAAAGTTATCATCAAAATCATGTTTTTCAAGTGCTTTTGTCCACCTGAAATTAATAAAACCCCCCTCGAACACAGAAGTTTTTGGTAACCAATGATAATAAGCAGTATAATTATCATTTATTAATTCTTTTACTTTGTCTTTCATTTTTTCAGTTTTTTTATATCCTTTTAGCGCAATGTCTTTGACAATATTGAAATCTTCTATCTCGCAAAGCAATATCCTGTCTGTTTTAAAATTCCCGTCACTATGACAAACCAAATCACATGCCGGACTCATTACGATATATTTTTTACCTTTTTCTCTGTCCGAAACGATACTACCTGTCCTAATATTATCCGAAATTACAGGGCTAATATACATTTCTTCCGGATAGCAAATATCCGAATTATGATTCAGAATTTCAAGCAAATGGTTTATTGTAAATCTAAGCAAAGCTTGTTCGGTTTCCTCCCCACGTTCAACGTGAGAAATCCATGAATCGAGTTGAGGCATGATGTGATTCCAAAACACTTTATCCATTGCATTTTCGATATGACCCCTTCCACCAAATATCCTAGTAAGTCCGGTGTCATATATTTGGATTAAATAATTCAGGATCTCATCTAATCCATGTTCCCCTTTCTTATAGACATTAATAATATTATTAAAATCAGGATCAGCATTTCCAGGGGTGCCTGTGAGAATGGCCACAGGAAAACGATATTTATCATGAATTTCCCGAATAACTATGTTTCCCTCATCTCCTGTGTTTCCCAGTTTGAGGTCTATAATCACACCATCAAAAGAATTATTAATTTTTATTTGTGCATCTTCCAATGTCTTGGATTCAACAAGTTCAATCTCACGTTCCTTTTCCTTCTCATATCTCAAAATCGTAGTTCGACACGTTTCCAGATCTCCTTCATCATCCTCAACAATTAAAAGTTTAAATTTTGACAATTTCAATCCTCCTCAATGGGTTCCAATCTGAAATATGCTCCTGAATCGGATTTGTAAGCTTTTAATTCCAAACCATTTCTGGAAGCAGCCTCTCCTGCGATTGGAAGTCCAAGCCCACTACCAACGTTTTTCGTTGTAAATTCCGGCTCAAAAATTACTTCTGTCTCGATAAGATAATTTGCAATACCTGGTCCGGAATCACGATAATCAATATATGCAAGTTTGTTTCCATTATTGGAGACGATTATCTCAATTTTCTTGTCTGTTGATTGTTTTTCAACCATCCAATATATACTGTTGTCAATCAGATTTGTCATAATTATATAAATATCCTGATACCATCCGCAAAACATCAGATCTTTAGGACAGTCAATATTGTGTGTAATGTTATGCATTCTAAATTCATTTTCAAATACTTTGAATGAACTGGTGATATGTTCTAATAAAACAAAGTTTTTTTTCGGGCCACGTTTCGCTGCAGCCAAAGGATCAAGACGTCCAAAAAGTTTTACAAAAATATCCGCATTGTGCCCCATTCCTGTTACAATTGGAAAAATAGTATCAAGAATTTTCGGTTCTTGTTTGGTTTTAAATTCATGTGCCCAGAAGTTAAAATTTGGAATTGAAT
Source organism: Candidatus Methanoperedentaceae archaeon HGW-Methanoperedenaceae-1 (assembly GCA_002839545.1). Taxonomy (GTDB): domain Archaea; phylum Halobacteriota; class Methanosarcinia; order Methanosarcinales; family Methanoperedenaceae; genus Methanoperedens_A. Next base: position 19,530 of record PGYG01000020.1, on the reverse strand, counting down.
TTTTAAAAAAGTTTAATGGCTTGCGGCCTTCATGAAGAATTACGTTTACAATCTTTCCCAATGTTGCCTGACCCTGATAAATCGCGACAGTCTGTCGGATATCTTCCACAATACGATTGCTCTCCTCCTCTTTTTTGGCAATGCTATTAATGATATCATCTGTAATATTTTCATCAACCCCACTCTTGTTAAGCTTTGAACGAACGCCATTTTTCAGGGTGTCAAACTCAAAAAGTTTTTCAAGTTTGGTTTCTATTTTTAGCGTTTTTCTGCTAAGACCCTCTTTTTTTCGATATGCAAAGCGTCTATTCTCTAATTCACCAATAACTTTAGCAGATATATCTTTGAGATTGGTATATGCCTGATTTTCACGCAGACCATCACGAGCGCTTTTTTCTCGAAGATTTGATAACTCTTCGGATTGAATCAGAACATAACCAATAACTTGATCACTGCCTATTCTAATGGAAGGATTCTGTACGCGCCTTTTATTAAGTTTTAACCAATCAAAGTCCGGATCACCTAAAGGTCGTATTCTGAATCCATTTCGATATACTCCGATTCCATTATATTCATTTAGAAGATTTCTGGCTTGAAGATTACCAACATAATTGCCTTTTTCGTCTGTAAGCCCGCGTTTGATAAGCTGTTCAATAGCTTCCTTATCACGATCATAAACCCGGATATCAAAATATAGTGTACCACAACCCGTTGGAACAGTCAAATCGAATGGAATTGTTTCCTCAATAGTGTTTTGAGCTTTTTGATTTGTATAAGTAAGTGTGCCTTTTCCATAATGTTCTATTGATCCTGATATTTTGTAATCATATAGATCAATAATCGGATACGGCTCAATTTTTTTGGAAATGTTATCTCCTTGTATTTTCCAGAAACCATCAAAATTGAGAACAATGGAAAATGAATCATCATCCAACACCTCAGGAAGTTCAAAGCTAATTGGTGAATTTAACTTTTTAAGTTCAAATTCGAGTTTATCAATCTGTTTATCCCATTCTGAAAGATGGCTTAGATCGCCTGTTATTGTTAAAATAGTACCGGATGGTTGGTCAGAAGTTGTAGTTTTTACTAATATTTCTACGTTATCCAGATAATCCGCATTCTCAAAATTACTCCATTCTGCATAAACCTCAGTCTTTTCTCCCTTGGGAGTAACTGTTTCCAGAGTAAGATCATTTCCCAGAATTGAAGCAGCATAACGTCCTACTCCTTTACGCCCCTGCATGGTTCTTTTGTTTGGACTGGTTTTTCTTTTCAGTTTATCATCCGTTGATGGGACCATCCATTTATTGATTACAGTGTCTCTGGACATGCCATGACCATGGTCCTCAATAACAATTGTGATGCTCTTCCTGTCTTCTGGAACCCTAAAAGTTATCTGGACATCTGGGGAGTCTGCATCATAGGCATTCTTAACTAATTCAACAATAGCTGCATATTTATCCTGAATAAGGTCACGGCCAATTGTTAGAATATGCCGGCCTGCAGGCCTTATTGAGTATTTATCTTTTTCATCCATCACCAAACCTCCTTTAATTTTTCAGCAATTTTCTGGGACAGCAGAACAGGTACAGCGTTTCCTATCTGACGGTAAGCGGCAGTACGCCCAGGTTTTTCCGACATTCCCTCAAAGAAATAGTCGTCTGGAAAAGTCTGCAGTCGCGCAGCTTCTCTGGGAGTTATTGATCGGTTTTGATTAATGTCCGGGTGAATGTAATAGTGACCGTCTTTGGATATGTGAGCCACAACAGTGTGGGAACAACCTACATCAGAAGCAACAACCTTGAAACGGTCAAGGAAAGAGGAACGGTTCTGGTGTGTTTTCAACCGTTCCGGCAGATCATTGTAGGTCAGTCTTTCATGGTTTTCATTCCATTTTCTGGCTGCGATCCGGTAGATTTCAAGGTCCTGATCTGAATGTGGCCGTGACTGATGCAAAGTAACCGGCACGTCATCATTGCGTATTCCAGCCTCATATAAATACTGACCTGTGCATTCCTTCAAGTGGCAGGGAAGTATTGAACCATCACCAGCCTGTAATTCCGGCAGATCCCGGAAAATCTCGCTGACTTTAATCTGTGGGTGCCATATTTCCGGCTCCGGATAGAAACCGTTTTCATTGCCTCTGCTACCCACCAGTATTATACGTTTTCTTTTCTGAGGTACCCCGTAATTATCTGCAGAAAGAACTCTGTACTCAGTTTTATAACCAGTTTCCTGGAACAGTCCCCTCATACTTTCGAAGTATGGGACACCTTCAGGAGATTTTGCTGACAGAAGCCCGGAAACATTTTCGAACACAAAATAACGGGGCTGGTATCTTTTCAGGAATTCAGCATAGTAAACATATAGATAATTCCGCATGTCGAATTGCATTCGGTTTTTGTCCCGTGATCGACCTACAAGTGAATATGCCTGACATGGAGGACCACCAATAATCAGGTCAAGAGACTCTTTATCAAGCAACTCATCAATGCGTCTAAATATCTCAGGCAAAGATTCTTTACCGATTTTTGCATTGATTACCGATGCAATCAATGACTCTGGAACCATCTCGTATAATTCATATCTGCTGATTTTTCCATGTAGATAATCGCAATAGGCATTTGTCCGACCATGATCTTTCAGCCAGTGATAAGCCATACGGGTTTTGAGGGTATAACATGCGGCAAGATCAACTTCTACATGAGCAACGGGAGAATAACCGGCCCTTATAAAACCTTCCGAAAGGCCTCCTGCACCGGCAAATAAATCAAGAAATCTGATTTTATTCATATATGTTCTTCCAGTTTCCGTTTTTCAGGATTGGGTTTTTCGCAACAGTTATGAATTTCATTTATCGCCTCTATTGAAATAAACCATCTAATAAATCTTAATTATAGGAAATGATTTAAAATGTATATAAAGAATTCCTATTTTATTATTGTGGCACTCTTAAAGTAGTCAGTAAAAATCACGCAAAAAAACAAAAACCCCGGAAGCCTTCCCAGACCTCCGGAAACAATCCTATCCTATTTCTTTAACCTTTAATCCTCTTCAGCCTGAAGGTATTCTCCCTCTCCATCTCCTCAAGCCTCAAAATAATAAAATTCTGGGCTTCAATAAGTTCAGGAATAACCTTAAACTCAAGAGCATTAACCCGCCGCTTCGTCTTCTCGATATCATCAAGAAGCCTCTTCATCGTAGTCTCAATCTCAGCCGCAAGGATAATCTTCTCAACAAGAACCTCAAAAGAATCCACAGCCTCATCAATACGGGAACTCGTCCCTATAAGACCATACCCGTGCTCATCAAGCTTCTTATGCACACTCGAAGCCTCAATCTTCGGGACAACAACACCCATCACGTTCTTGCTAACAAGCGTAAGTTCAGGCGTATCCTTAAGTGCAAAAGCCGTGGACTTCACAACCACAGACCCTTCAACCGATTTGGCGATAGCAATCTTAAGAGATGCGAGGGAAAACTGCGCCTCAACATCTTTCCTGATATCCTTTGCCTTCTCAAGTATCTCAAAAAGTTCAAGGATAAGCCCGTCACGCTTCATCTTAAGCAGCTTATGACCGCTCTGGCTCAGCTTGATTTTCTTCTTAAGGTCAATTAGTTCAGAGCGTGTGGGTTTGATATTATCCTTTATAGCCATACTACCTTACTCTTTTTTTCCTGCCTTAGCCTTCTTATGTGCAGGGTGGTATTTGTCAATATACTTGTTATCGATTCTTGTAAGCAGGGCTTCCGGCAGTTCAGCAAGCAGTTCCCAGCCAAGGTCAAGTGTTTCCTCGATAGTCCTGTTCTCATCCGTACCCTGCCTGACAAACCTGTCCTCAAACATATCAGCAAACTCAAGCAGCTTCTTATCCCTGTCAGAAAGTGCGTCCTTGCCGACAATGGCAACAAGACCGCGAAGGTCACGACCCTCTGCATAGGCAGCATATATCTGGTCAGATACCGGCTTGTGGTCATCCCTTGTTCTCCCAGCCCCTATACCTGAATTCATGAGCCTTGACAGTGACGGCAAAACATTCACGGGCGGGTAGATACCTTTCCTGTGCAGTTCCCTTGAAATAACAATCTGTCCTTCCGTGATATAACCTGAAAGGTCAGGTATCGGGTGCGTAATATCGTCACCAGGCATTGACAGGATTGAGAACTGGGTAACTGAACCCTTCTTTCCTTTAACAACACCTGCACGCTCATACAATGATGCAAGGTCAGTATACATGTATCCGGGATAACCGCGCCGTCCAGGCACTTCTTCACGAGCTGCACCCATCTGGCGCAGTGCTTCGCAGTAGTTCGTAATATCAGTAAGGATTACAAGAACATGCATATCATGCTCGTATGCAAGATATTCAGCCGCAGTGAGCGCAAGCCTCGGTGTAATCAGCCTTTCAACCGCAGGGTCATCTGCAAGGTTCAGGAACACAACAGCCCTTTCAAGCGCGCCTGTCCGTTCAAAATCCTGCATGAAATACTGTGCTTCCTCGTTCGTGATACCCATTGCAGCAAATACCACTGCGAACTCTTCACCCTCGCCCATTACCTTTGCCTGTCTTGCAATCTGGAGGGCAATTTCGTTATGGGGCAGACCAGAGCCTGAGAAAATCGGAAGTTTCTGTCCCCTGACAAGCGTGTTCATCCCGTCAATGGTAGAGATACCTGTCTGGATAAAATCCTTTGGCGGAAGTCTTGCATAAGGGTTAATTGCAGCACCGTTAATATCGATCCTGTCTTCTGGCACGATACGGGGTCCGCCATCTAAGGGTTCGCCTGAACCTGAAAGAATCCTGCCGAGCAGGTCTTTTGAAACAGGGAGTTTGATTGTTTCGCCTGTAAACCTGACACCGCAGTCCCTGTTTAGACCGCCTGTTCCCTCGAAAACCTGGACAACTACAATATCATCCGAGGTATCAAGTACCTGTCCTCTTTTTGTTGTACCGTCGGCGAGGGTTATGTTGACGAGTTCATTATATCCAATGGGTTCTGTCTTCTCAACGAAGATCAGCGGTCCCGATATTTCCCTAATAGTCTTATATTCTTTCGTCATTTTACACACTCCTCAGGTTTTTAAACTCATCTTCCATCTTATCCAGAATAACTTTAAGTGCCTTATCAAATTCTACCTCGAATTTGACCTTTGCAAGTTCGTCCTTTGATTCAAGTTTAAGTATATCCGGCATCGGAACGCCGCTTTCAAGAGCCGTCTGTGCTTTGTCACCCCAGGTCGTGATAGCTTTCAATAACTTATACTGTTTATCCATGGGACAGAACGTATCAACTTCATGGAATGCATTCTGCTGGAGGAAATACTCACGTATCATCCTTGCAATCTCAAGGGTAAGCTGCTGGTCTTCCGGAAGTGCGTCAGAACCCACAAGCTGGACAATGTCCTGGAGTTCCGCTTCTTTTTGCAGCAGTTCCATTGAATTGTCCCTGAGTTTAACCCATTCAGGTGAAACATTTTCATTATACCAGCCGCCGAGTACCTTTGAATACAGCGAGTAGCTGTTAAGCCAGTTAATGGACGGGAAATGCCGCCTCTGTGCGAGTTTAGCATCAAGTGCCCAGAATACTTTCACAATACGCAGTGTGTTCTGGGTAACAGGTTCTGAGAAATCACCGCCTGGTGGTGAAACCGCACCGATAACAGTAATCGAGCCTTCCTTTCCGGAAAGTGCATCTACCCTGCCCGCACGCTCGTAAAATTCAGAAAGTTTACCTGCAAGGTATGCAGGGTATCCTTCTTCACCAGGCATCTCTTCAAGCCTTGATGAAATTTCCCTCATTGCTTCTGCCCAGCGTGATGTGGAATCTGCCATCAGTGAAACATCGTATCCCATATCCCTGTAATACTCGGCAATGGTAATACCTGTGTAAACAGATGCTTCCCGCGCAGCTACTGGCATGTTGGATGTATTTGCGATAAGTACAGTCCTCTCCATCAATGGTCTTCCTGTTTTCGGGTCTTCCAGTTCAGGGAACTCATTTAAGACATCTGCCATTTCATTACCGCGTTCGCCGCATCCGATGTAAACCACGATTTCCGTATCGCTCCATTTAGCAAGCTGCTGCTGGGTGACGGTTTTCCCGCTTCCGAAAGGACCGGGGATGGCGGCTGTCCCGCCTTTTGCAACAGGGAACAATCCGTCAAGGATTCTCTGTCCTGTAATCAGCGGTTTATTTGGCATCAGTTTCTTGCTTACAGGTCTTGGCACCCTGACAGGCCATTTCTGCATAAGCGTAAGTTCAGTACCGTCTTCAAGGACACACACAACCTCGTCAACCTTGAATTTGCCCTTCTTGATTTCAGCAACCTTTCCTGAAACCCTGGGCGGAACCATTATCCTGTGCTCGATATTCTGGGTTTCCTGGACAGTTCCGATAATAGTTCCCCGTTCGACCTTTGCGCCTTTTTTCACGGAAGGCTTAAAATCCCACTCTTTTTCACGGGAAAGACCGTCTGCAAAAACACCGCGCTTGATGAAGTCACCCATCGTCTCCCTCAAAACAGGAAGAGGACGCTGGATTCCGTCATATATGCTCTCAAGCAATCCTGGTCCGAGTTCCACTGAAAGGGGCATGCCTGTGTTCTCCACAGGTTCGCCAGGTCTTAATCCTGAGGTTTCCTCATATACCTGTACTGTGGATTTGTCACCTTCTATACCGATAACCTCGCCCATCAAGCCTTCGTTACCGACCTTGACCACATCGTACATCTTGGTATTAATACCGCTAATGATAACAACGGGTCCTGATATCCGATAAATTTCACCTTTATTTTTCATATTCCAAGACACCTACTGTTTGTTTAAATTGAACTTGAGTTAATTTCATTTCCAGAGATCCACTCCGACAGATTGTTTAATTTTCTCCCTGAGATTCGAGCTTTCGCCTTTACCGCCAATTGAGATTATTGTCGGCTCCACAGAATCATCAAGCGTTTTTTGCAGATGGTCAGGCAGTTTGAGCATATCATCCTGGTGAAGCACAAGGATTGCCACTGTCCGGTCTTCCATGATACCTTTAATTTTCTCCTCGATATTATCCGGGGTGGTCTCGAAGGTTTTCCTTACACCCGCAAGCCTGAACCCTATTACAAAATCGCTGCTTCCAACTACTGCTATTTCCATCTACATCACCAGGTGGGTTTTAATAATATCTTCTTTAAGAGCTGTTTCTTTTCCGCGGACGATAATTCTCAGGTTATCTATTTCGATTTTCTTACTGATAATATAAGAAAGAACAGGTAATATCGAGAGCGGGTAATAGTAAGAAATGCTGGTAATATACGATTGTGCATATTTATCAAGACGCGTTTCCACGTTCCAGAGTGAACTCAGCTCTTCACTGACATCAGAGATTGCTTTCCAGTAAGAATAATCTTCAAGTGCGCGCACGAATTCATCAAAAGACAGTGAACTCAGCCGGTTCAGGTCTGCGTCCTTAAGCTCGAACCCGCCCGGAATAAGCATCTTCAGTATATCTTCCCGTTCCATGCCGCCGCGTTTCATCCTGAAAAGCAGTTTCAGGTTTTTAAGGTCTATTTCCTTCATCAAGTATTTCAGGAAAAGCTTATTTTCCGTGGAAGAAGCGGCTTTTAACAGGTTGGAATAATACATCTTGTCAAGTTTATCCTCAATATCAGCAAGGTCGCCGCTATATTCCTTGAGTACAGAGTAGTACGGTGTTCCTGCGAATGCCGCAATTACACCTTCAACAGTATCAATCTTGACAATCTCTATAATATCCCTGTATCTTAGCTGTCCCGCAGAAACCACGTCTTCTAAGATTTCATCTTCACTCGCACCTGAAAACTTTCCCCTGATTATGGTTTTTATATTCCAGATATCCCACGAGCGGAGATATTCAGTTATCAGGAAATTAGCCTCGCCCTGGGATACATCCAGTAATTTCCTGTATGTCAGTGCAAGGTTCTCGTTAAGTGCGTGCTCGAAAAGGTCAGTACCGCTGTATTTCTTGGAGATTTCATCAACATTTTTCTTATATTCTGATTCCCCGATAAAACGGGTAATCTCGGGTATTTCCATGTTGAGGAATTTCGGGTACATCTCCTTAGGTATGAGCTTGCTTTTCATAGCCCTGACACGGGCTGCAATATATGCGTATTTTGAACCGTCTGAAATTCCCATATTTTTCTTCACCCAAAGAGTATATCAGAAACCTGTTTCAGTGATTTCTCGCTTGTCTCTTTTAAAATCGTGTCATACTTGAAATCAAGGTATATCGTTCCGTCCTCGTTCTCCATGACAATGCCGCCGAGGCAATCTATTTCACCTGCATATTTGAGTTTAGTGAGTTTCTTGACTGTTGCTTTATCTGCGCTTATTGAGTAAATCTTACTGTTCCCTGCCTCGTTCTTTTCGATAATTGCTTTCAGGAGTTCTTTGTTCTTCTCAGCAGGGAAGTTCTTAACACCCTCCACTGATTTTTCATGTACAATATCGAGAATCTCCTTTCGTGCATTGAGCAGTTCCCTTTTGACTTCAAGGTTAGCGCTTGATAATTCCTGCTGTTTCAGTCTTCCAATCTCTGCTGCGACCGCCTCTTTTTTCGCCTCTGTAATCTTTTCAGCCCGGGACTGTGCATCTGCAATAATCTGCGAAGCTTCTTTTTTTGCTTCTTTGCTAATCTTATTAGCTTCTGCCTTTCCCTTGGCTTTAATCTCCTCAACTATTGCTTCTAGTCCCATATTTGTTCACTTTTTAGAAAACGAACAGTAATATCAATGCTACTACAAGACCGAAAATTGCGATGGATTCGGGAATGACTGTCATCAACAGACCTTTACCGAAGAATTTCTCATCTTCAGCCATTGCGCCGACTGCTGCGGCTCCAATTGTCTGTTCACCCATACCAGCGCCAATTCCGGCGAGTCCTACTGCGATTCCTGCTCCAATTGCGATTAATCCTTTTGCCTGTGCTGCCACTGCAACCGGATCTATTAATTCTGCTGCCATATTTTTTTATTCCTCCGTATATTTTCTAATGTAACCAAAGGGGATGTACTTAGTACCTCCCCCTTCATAAAATTTAGTGAAAAATTCAACGTAATGAAGCCTCAATGAGTGAAGCCCAGGACCGATAATTCCGAGTATAAGGTTTATGGTATGCCCGATTACCAGTATCAAAACGCCGACTAAAGCCGCACCTATTCCCCCTCCAAGCAATACCCCGTCTGGCATGATAAACAAGTCCTTTGAAAGGGTGTTAACCACAAGGGCAATTCCTGCCGATGACAAACCTATTGCAAGTATCCTTGCGTATGAGAGCACGTTACTAAGGAGGGTCGGGACTTCCATTATCGCGATTGGTCCTTCACCTTTTACCAGCAATGCAACCCCGATTATAGCCAGGAGCATGCCGCCTGCAAAAATTGGGTTACCTGTTGGCACCGGGGTCTTTGACATGAGCGCAGGCATAAGTTTTGCTATAACCGCAATACCGCCAAATAATATCAGCAGCCAGCATCCTTTCTCGTAAATTGCATGCTTTAACCCGTGCATTATTGTAACATTCCTGAAACCCAGTACCAGACCGAGTGTCAGGTGGATGATGCCGATTATGAACGTAAGTAATAGTAAAGGCTGGACAGAGTCAAACCTGTGTATAGGCATGTGGATTCCTCCGATTGCAGGCGCCCAGATTCCGAGAATACCGTGTTCCAGGTGCCCGTGAACTACCACGTTAAAAATAGGAAGTCCGAAAAACTCGCCGAACAGCACTCCAAAAAGTGTTGACATTATTCCTGAAAGGAAAAGTATCAGTGCAAGTGCGTTTAACCCGCCGGTCTTGAACTTGCTCTTTATCCCGAGCGCCAGTGCACTTACAAGTAAGCCGTATCCCACATCACCGAGCATGATGCCGTAGAACAATGGGAAAGTGATGAATATAATTGATGATGGGTCAATTTCCTTGTATTTCGGGGTTGCGAAAGTATCTATCAGGAGTTCAAATGGTTCAGCCAGTCCCGGATTATTCATCTTGACAGGTATTTCTTCCATGTTTACCTTGTCAGATGGCTGCATAATATATGCCCGCCCGCCAGTGCTATCCTCAAGTGCCTTTTCGAGCTCACTGAATCTTGCCGCAGGTATCCATCCGTCAATAACAAACGCATTGGCACTCGTGGCAAACCTCAATGGAGCTTCTGCCTTCTGGGTTTCAACTGAAAGGTATTCGTCAGATGCAAGGATGAATTCTGAATAATCCTTCTTGATGTTTTCAAGTTCTGAATGAATGGAATCGTGTTTTTGTCTAAGCCCGGAAACCTCGTTGTTAAGCGCTTCAAGTATTACCGGAGGGTTGCCCTCAAGAGCCGGTACTTTAAGTTCTACGAAGGTGCGCTCATCCTGAAGGAGCTTCTGGACTTCTTCTGCAAAGGCTTCTGGTACGAAAAGGGCGAAAATCCTCCTTTTCTCATACTCTCCTGTGAATAATTCATAATTATTTGTAATTTTAGAAACCCGTGACTCAAGTTCGGCATTGATAAAACCGGTAAAAACCCTGACACTTTCATATCCCCTGTAAGCTCCAAGAGAAAGTTCCAGCCCGAAAAACGGCTTGACAGCAGCGATGAGGTCATCTTTTTCCTTCATCCTGAATTCAATATTCCTCAGTTCATCAACACGGGATGTAACATCCTCATGCAGTTGTTTGATTTTTTCATCGATTATGGAAGGCAATTCCTTAGCGCTTTTCTTTGAAGCACCCTCTTTTCCTGCAACGCCGAGCTGGCTGGATATTGCCCTTAATGATAGTAATTTTTCCGAGAGTCCTGATGCTGGTTTTAAGGGATGCCCGATTTTGAAATCCACTGCATCCTCGTGGTAATCGGTTATATGAAGTACATCCATCCTGTGAAGTGTGGAAATGACGGGCTCCATAATTTCCTTTGTACCTGTAATGATAACCCTTGCCATTTTTGTTGGTTTAAGCATTAACTGCCCTCTCGAACTCTGTTAATATGAATTTTGTGGCTTTGGCTACGTTCTTTTTCGCATTAGTCTTGTTCTCTTCAGCTTGTGCGGCACCTTTCTCGATAATTTTCTCCCGTTCCTTATCGATTTTCTTCCGGGCTTTGTTTATCTCGGATTCGGCATACTTCAGACCGTCTTCATCTGCACGCTTTAGAATCTCTTTTGATTCTGCATGGGCTTCAGAGATCATTTTGTTTTTCGTTTCATTTGCCCTGGCAACAAGAGCCATGGCTTCCTCTTCTGCCTGCTTAATCCCGGATAAAATTTCAGCTCGTGTCATATTTCCTCTTTGATAAACAATATTTTACAATATAATAGTAATTCGTTTTGATGCCTTCATGATATGAAATCACATACTTAAAACATTCGGTTTTCTACTGCCGGATTTGGCAACGCAGCACCCTATTTTTAATGATAAATCGTTTTAATTAAGTATCTTCAGGCTAAATTGCCGATTACCATAAAAATCCCTGCCATAAGAGGGATAAGAAGATTGTCATCCACCGTTTTCCCGAAAAACCGCAAATTAACTGCATCCCCGATGGCTGCGCCGAGCGCTCCTGCGATATACACAGCAGGCGGCAGGTTTTTCATATCAGGTGCAAGAGGGATATTAGATACGATAATTCCCACAATAATGCATGCGGCAAACATTACAGCCATTATGGGAAACGGTTTTATCCACTTACCTGAATTATGGCGAACGTTCCCGCCTTTCATCACAGCCCCTGCAATACCTGATGCGGTATCCCCGAATGCAAGCATGAACAAAGCTGTGATTGCGATTGTTTTATCAAAAATAAATATCGCCAGGAGGGCAGCAAGCTGGAAGTATATGTACGCAGCTACCTGTTTTTTCTCATGCGGGCGAAGCAGAATCCCAGGAAGTGACAATTTTCCTTTAAGTCGCAGCCACTCAACAAGTAAAAGGACGGCATTGATAACAGAGAGCAAAACCACGGCTGTTTCCCGGTCAATGAAATAATACACAGCCGGGATTAGGGAACCTGCCAGGTGTATGGCTTTTCTCCTGAGTTCATGTAATAACAGTTCAAACATTGGTTTAAGTTATTATACAATGGTTCCGGCATCCTCAAATGGTTTTCCAGAATATAGCAGGTCATATATATTTCCTGCAATTTCACTAACCTGCGCGCGTACCTGCTTCATGGAATCCCTGTCCCTTATTGTGACTGTGCCGTCATCAAGTGTCTGGTAATCGATAGTTATGGAATACGGCGTACCTATCTCATCGTTTCGCCGGTAGCGCCGCCCGATTGTTCCCGAATCGTCAAATCCTGTGAGTATGCCTTTTTTCCTGAGTGATTCTGATATTTCGCGTGCGGGTTTAATCAGTTCTTCCCTTGTCAGGAGTGGCAAAACCGCTGCCTGTACAGGCGCAACCTCTGGAGGCAGGCTGAGTATAATCCTTGTTTCCTTTTTGCCTTCCTCTTCAACCTCCTCTTCGGAGTAGGCATGTTCAAGAAGGGAATAGATAATCCTGTCAATGCCGAACGAGGGTTCAATCACATGTGGCACGATGTTCTCGCCATGGAGCTCCTCTGTAACGCTCTCAACATTCACAAGTTCTTTTTCAATCTTTATTTTCTCATCATCAATGGTAAGCTCTATGAAATCCCCGGTCAGGTCTTCGAGTTTCATGTCTTTTAGCGCGCTGACTATTTTTCCGGCTTTTCCCTTGAACCTTGGACCCAGGACTCCCATATCGGGTTTAATCGCAATGCGTGTTATTGTCTTTGGCTTGTCGTATGGGATATATACCGTTAACTCGGTCTCGCTCTGCTTTGCGTGGGCTTTCAGGTCGTAGTCCGTCCTGTCAGCTATTCCCACGGTTTCAACCCAGCCGAACCTGTCGCTCAGTATCTCGGCATCCCAGCAGTCTGCTGCATAGTGCGCCATTTCATCTTTCATGTGCTGCCTGAACCTGAGCTTGTCAGGTGAGACACCCACGCGCAGGAGGTACTGGCATGTTCGGGCAATGCAGTATGCAAGGAATTCATGTGCGATTGTTCCTTTTTGAACGGCGACACGAAGCGTTGTTTTCTCGCTTTTGCCGGTATCCTGTCCTTCCTGTGAATATAGTGTGAGTTCCATATCCGCAATCTCGGTGAAGTTGGGATGCGTCTTTATCCTTGGGTCGATGAATATCTCAGCTTCTGCCTGGGTGAATTCCCGAAGACGAATGACGCCCTGTCTTGGTGAAATCTCGTTGCGGTATGATTTGCCAATCTGGGTTGCGCCAAAAGGAAGATGGTCGCGGTAGAATTTCACAAGCCGCGGGAAGTCAACAAACATGCCCTGTGCGGTTTCAGGGCGCAGGTATCCGGCTCTTTTTCCGCCCGGTCCGATGCTTGTCTTGAACATGAGGTTGAATTCATACACATCGCCAAGCGCGCCTTTGCATTCAGGGCATTTGATGTTGTTGCTTTTGATTACTTCCGAGACTTGTTCTGTGCTCAATATGTCTGGATTGGCGACGATGTCCTGTATGAGGTGGTCTGCCCTGAACGCCTCATGGCATTTCTGGCATTCGGTGAGCGGGTCTGAGAAGCCGCCGACGTGTCCTGATGCAATGAAGATGTCCTCGATACCGATTGTGGGTGATTCTATCTCGTA
>PGYG01000020.1:0-5840 GCA_002839545.1 Candidatus Methanoperedentaceae archaeon HGW-Methanoperedenaceae-1 | reverse complement strand
AATGAGTTCCACAGGAACCCGCGGCGCTTTGCCAGTTCCAGCACCTTTTCGTATTTGTCTGCCATGTGTATCTGGGCTTAATACATGGTTTTAGATTATTAAGGTTTCAGTGGGGTTTTGGATGAAAAGAATGCTCAATCAAGACCGATTATTCTTTTTACGTCTTGAATCCTGTCAGGGTTGATTCTAACATCCATACCATGACCTGTTTGATAAGGTGATACAAGTCCTCTTTTTATGAGATTTTCAAGAATGGCTTTTGCTTCTCCCCTTTGATGCATTGGTATTCCTTTCAGCGCGTTTTTAAATGGCGTGTGGCGTTTTCCAATATAACCATGTTTGAATAAGTGGTTAAGAATTGCAATTTCAACCCGGTTAGAATTTTCCATTGTGTGTCGTAATATATTCCAATGATTATAATTGTTGCCAAACCAATTGTAACTCTAAAACAAGCTCCAATAGCAGACAAGTCTAGTTAGATAGACGTCCGAAGTAAGATATAAATACAACCAAAAACTAATTAACAATCATGTTCACGGAAGTTTTTGGTAACAGCCCGCAGGTGAAAGTAATCGACCTCTTGGTAACTCAGGATGATATGGAATATACCAAGAAGGAGATTGCCGAGTGCGCTGAAGTGGGGCGCTCTACATTATACACATTCTGGGATACGCTTGAACATTATGATATTGTCAGGAAAACCAGAAGGATTGGGAATACATGGCTTTATAGAATCAATAAGGAAAGCCCTGCTGTTAAGGCGTTACAGGAATTCCAGTTAAGGCTTGTTGATATAATTGTGGAAGAAGAAACGAAGGAGAGTGGGTTGGGATTAATCGAACATCATCAGATAGAAGCCACGGAAATACTCACTTAAGTTATTTTGGTTTGTGTAAAAGTTCCTGAAAAGAATCAGGAGGCAGTCTTTCGCCTGACCTTCTCCACTTCCTTTAAAACAGCATCAATCCCGCTTCTTATCAGCGCCACAAACTTCTCGCCGCGCATGCACGCCCTGCTCAAAGGTTCGCCAAGTTCAAGAGGCACGACAATATCCATCCAGTTATCCCGCACCCTGTGAAGTACAGGAAGCTGGAGAATCTCGCGTGATTTCTCATTAGCAATTGCCGCTGTCTCGCTGTCCTTGAACTTAACAGGCACATGCAGTGTAAGTGATGTGATTTTACCGTCCCCGTCTTTTGGCGTGTATAACCGTAAAATCTCCTCACCAAAGCGCCCGAAGAAATGGTCAGTACCCTTCCCGAAACCGATTGTTTCAAATGCAGTGACCGCATTTTTCGGGATGTCATCCATAATACAGCCGCACAATGCGCTAATAATTTCCTTTTCTTCCGTGCTCTCAGAGATGCGGATAAAATCCTCAACCGGGAATCCCATAACAAGCTCATCATCACTATATCCTGAAAACATCCGCGCGCCGTTACACAGGAGGGAGAGGTTCACCTTTTTCTCCATGTAAGGAATAGCAGTACACTCGCCGCACACCGCAAACTCGCCTTTGAATTTAGACTCAACAGGCTGTTTATCATGAAGCTGTGCAAGTATTGTAGAAACCCGCATTATCTTCCTTGGATTTGCAACAATTATCACGACATCCGGCTCGCTCCCTGATTTTTCAAGAGGTGTAATACTTACAAGCTTCGTGTTTGCAGGCTTGATGCGCGGGTAAACTTCACCGTATGTCGGTTCGGTAAAACCAAGCGCCAGTTCCGCGCTGGTACATGTAAGCTCCTCAACACTGAACACGAAACTCTCACCGTACATCGCACTCCTGCGTACCATCTCGCAATAGCGCATCGGGGATGTATCGGTAACTTCCTCTTTTGAATCCTCGCCTAATATCCTCACTGCCACAGGGGACGACGGCAGTTCAAAAAACTTCCTGAATTTCTTAGATAAAGCTGCGTATTTCATAATAATTCCTCAAAAACCATAACTCGTATTACTTCGGATATCCACGTATGCCGCAGGCATACGTGTCTGCGCCCTCCAGAGGCGCAACTCTGGATAATAATCAATCCTCAACGTGTATTCCTTTTTCCCTGGCAATGTCCTTGAAAGCATTTGCCACATACTCAATCTGTTCCTGTTTCAACCCGTATGTATTAATCTTGAAATTCTTGCTCATGCCCGGATGTAAGCCCACAATCTTTCGTTTTTTCAATTCATGGTAAAGGAAATACCCGCGGCGTTTATCCTGTTCCGCAATCTCATGCAGGGGCAGGCTTTCAAAATTCATAAGCGGATGCTGCTTGGGTTTAACTCCCATCTGGTGGAAACCCTCGATTTTCTCAAGCTCATTAACAAAATACCTGGCTTTTTTCACTTCTTCATCCCAGTGTTTGACCCGTTCAACAACAGCAGGAAACGAAGCCATGAGGGTTGCAATCGGCGCGCCAAATACAGGCGAGCACCCGAACAAAGCAACTTCTTTCTTGGTAAACCCGCGCCCGCTCCAGTCACCTCTTATTGTAGATTTATTAAACACATTTGTGCTCCACTCATATGTCGTTGCAAGTATCCCGATTGGTGCAGACGCAGCCCAGCTTTTATGCCCGGAACCGCACACGAAATCCACATGGAGTTTCTTGCCGTCAATCGGCATGATTCCTGAAGAGTAGGCAGTATTTAGCAGGAACGGAACGCCGTATTCCTTACAAATTTTTCCGACTTTCTCGGCATCTGCGATATTCCCATACCTGTAATCAACATGGGTGAGTACTGCAAGCGATGGAAGCTTTCCTGTTTTCTGTTCCACTTCCTCGAACTTTCGCGCATACCCTTCGATATCTATTTCGAATAACGGGTAGCCGTTGTGGGGCACCTCGACAACGTGGAGCCGGTTTGCTTCTGCCGCAAGGTATGATGTATAATGTGCAAGTGAATCCACCACAACGGTGTCACCTGGTTCGCAGACCATGTGCATGACAGCCCATTTCGCATGGCGGCAGCCTGCCGTGAACCTGACATCATCCATGTTTAAAAACTCAGCCACGTCCTGTGTAAAATCCTTTACAGGCGGCTTATCCACGAGGTCAACCCTGGCTTCAAAACAGTAATCGCAAACAGAATAACCGTCACCGAATTCAAGGAGGGCTTTCCTGGCTTCACCTGTCAGGACACCCCCGCGCTGTATCGGGTGCACGTTTACGTATGTGTCTGAGATGCCGCGTGTAATATTCTTGTATTTGTTAAGTTCCATGCTCAGGTCTCACGTGCTTTTATTTCGTTTAAGATTTCCTCTTTTGACACCCTTCCCACAAACACAACCTCATTATCGATGGCGATTGTGGGTACTGACATTATGTTAAGCTGCGAGGCTCGTGCCTGCCCTTCAGGGTAAGAGGTGTTTATTTCCTTGAATTTCACGTTCCTTGGCAGGAGCTCCATTAATAATAGCCTTAACTGGTGGCAGTCGTGGCATGTATCCGAGTAATAAAGTTCAATTGTGGTCATTTATATCACATTTTACCTTATAGCATTAATGATTTCTGATACGGCAAGATTTGCTTCAATCATTATTTTCAATTTAGATTAAGATTTGCTTCTTTAGATTATTTATTCTGTATTATTATAAAACAGTATTAAAAACACGAGCATTATAATTAACATTCATTATAATTACAGAAAGACCTAAATAGGATGGATTGCATCATAATCATGTAAAGTGGCATTGATAATCCAAAAAACGGCAGTGGGTGGGCGCCATTTGATTATCAGGTGAGTGAAATGTAATGGATTATAATTTATTTTGGGAATTTATCGAAACCACATTTTAAAAAGTCCGGGATGCACAGGGGTTTGCCTGAAAGGGTAATGTGGTAAGTGCGTCATGTGCTTGAGGGGGGCGCAGTACAGGTCTGACGTAGTTAGTCCTGTCAACAGTAGAATAAAAGATAGGAGGAAAATAAATGAAAAAATCAGTTAAAACTATAATGAGATTGGGGGTTGTTTTACTACTTGCTTTAGTTTTAGCAAGCCAGCCGGTACAGGCAGACCCACACTCTGGACAGTCCAGCAACGTGGTAATAATCGGAGGAACAACCCTTAATTCGGGAACAACATGTGGTTATGGCTCTACTACAGATGCAAATTCCATGTATTATACATACGGTGGCTGCTTGCCAGTCACCGGAACCACTGGAGAACTTGGTGATTTTACATTCACTCCGATGGCTCCATCCGCTGTGAATGCATCTTCACTGGCTTCATACGATACGGCAGTCCTTAACATGGCAAGCTATTCCATGC
Organism: Candidatus Methanoperedentaceae archaeon HGW-Methanoperedenaceae-1; assembly: GCA_002839545.1. Taxonomy (GTDB): domain Archaea; phylum Halobacteriota; class Methanosarcinia; order Methanosarcinales; family Methanoperedenaceae; genus Methanoperedens_A. Next base: position 1,571 of record PGYG01000020.1, on the reverse strand, counting down.
AGTGCAATGCCAACACCTTAACATCCCAGCAAAAAGCAGACCTTATATCATTTGTTGATTCGGGTAAAAAATTGATAATCTTCGATAGTGAATGCTATTCAACCGTAGATTATAGCTGGATACCATTCCCGTTCAGTACTGCAAACCCAGGGGCGATGGGTGCATATGGCACATTGAATATTCTTGAAGAAAACACGTTGTCATCTAATCTTACTGCAGACATACATTATATCAATGCAATGTATCTTGGCGGCAGTACTGATGCGGTTGGCGATATGAACGTAATGACAACCTATGACCCTAACTGGTGTGTTGACATGTCAGGGACAAATGCTATCGGAATAACAGGTCCTGTACATACTTATGCAAAATACCCGGCAGGGACAGACAAAGGGCTGTTAATTTACAATGGTCTTGATATGGATTACCTCTATTACAATGAAGCAAATCTGAGAAATATGTGGGTGCAGGAACTCCAGCAGCCATTTAACCCGTCCAACCTGCCATGCGGTGTTACGGTTGTAGGAATCGCTTTATCTCCAGCAAATGATACTAATGAGGTGGGACAGGCCCACACTGTTACAGCAACTCTCAAGGACCTGCTCGGAACTCCGCAGCCCAGCGTAACGGTTACTTTCAGCGTTATAACCGGACCAAATTCTGGCGCGACAGGAACGGATGTTACTGATGCCAGCGGTGAAGCGACATTTACCTACACAGGAACAGGCGGTGTTGGTATCGATGAAGTAAAGGCATGCTTCACAGACCAGGGCGGGAACAATGTCTGTTCGCAGATAGTGACAAAGGAGTGGACACGCCCGAAGGTTATAGAAGTACCAGTGGACATCAAGCCAACATCATGCCGAAATCCGTTGAGTACCAATTCTAAAGGAGTATTGCCTGTTGGAATTTTAGGTACTGCCAGCTTTGATGTGACCCAGGTGGATGTGGCAACGGTTCTTCTCGAAGGGGTGGCTCCTTTGCGTTCGGACATGGAAGACGCGGCGACACCATATGAACCTTATACAGGCAAAGTGGATGCTTTTGACTGTACAACCGATGGACCTGACGGTTTCCTTGACCTTACACTGAAGTTTGAAACTGGTGATGTTGTATCAGCACTTGGTTCTGTCAGTGATGGTGATGTAAAAGTATTGAAACTCACAGGAAAACTGCTTGACGGTACGGATTTTACAGGCGAGGATGTTGTGGTTATCCTGAAGAAGAAATAGCCGCGCAACTTTTGCCAAAATAAATTCCATGAATATGTGAACAATACAGTTTAAAAGGTGAGGGAGCAATCCCTCCTTTCTTTTTTTTTCAGCAACATTTATCCTGTTTTCTCCTAATTGTGCTCTTATGTCAATGCTAGCACATGATGAATTAGTCTCTTTGATTAACAACAAACCACCGCTTGTTGAACACATGATTGACCCTGGAATACAGGTACAGCCAAACGGCGTGGAGTTGACTTTGCAAAAGGTGGAAGCGCACATAGGTCATGGCGCCATCGCTTTTGATAATTCTGAAAGGATACTTCCGAAAACCCGAAGCCTTGATTTTGATGATGA
>PGYG01000019.1:17914-19249 GCA_002839545.1 Candidatus Methanoperedentaceae archaeon HGW-Methanoperedenaceae-1 | reverse complement strand
ACGTTTATCAGCGTTTCCTGACACGAATTGAAACGGTCACGTAACAGCGATAGTAATATAAGGCATTAAAGGGAAAATGAAAGTAAGAATTATGAAAAGGATAATCGCAACAGTTGAAATATGGAAGGAAGGGAGTATGTTCACAGCATACTGCCATGAGTTAGACATTGCAAGCTGTGGTCACACGCCTGATGAAGCAAAAAAGAACTTAGAGGAAGTTATAGAAATACAAATCGAAGAGACCTCCGGGCTTGGTACATTGGAAATGTTTTTAGCTGATGCAGGTTATATCCCGGAAAATGAAGTGCTCAGGACAGATAAGAAGTTAATGGGATTTGAGGAGTTATCAGTTCCTATAGGTATCTTGTGATGAAGATAAAACCGACTGATTGGAAAACACAGGTTAAACTCTTCGAGAAATATGGGTGTATTTTAGTCAGACAAAAAGGTGACCATATGATATTCCATCATAAAAATGCAAAACGAGCTGTAGTTATTCCAAAATATGATGAAATACCAGTAACTGTTATACTGAACAATATGAAAACCGTAGGTATGACAAGGGAAGAATATTTGTCCATTATGGAAAGCATTTAGTAAAATCCCGATTTTTCACAGTATCGACAGATTTATAACCCAACTTTGAGTGAAATTTACTCAAAATTAGGTTATAAGCATAACTATTATTAAATAACGTGCACAACATAAATAATATATAAATAATATATATTTTAATTCAAATTCCAAAATAATTCTTGCGTGTGCTTATTTTTCCAGTGGCAGCAAGTGTATTCTGGAAAACCGCTGCATTCAAATCATTATTTTTGACAAACTAACCGCACCTGCAACCTTCCGTGACAACATAATAATATGGAATTAAGGGTAAAATATAAATATTCATCTATGAATACACCAGTCCACCGGATAACACAGATACGAGGTAAACTATGGCAGAAGATGTACTAACAACTGTAATGGCTTTCATATACACGATAGGTCACTGGATTGGTGACAAGATTGTAGGGATAATCCAGTCGGCTGCCGGTATAATAATCCCGCCTTCAATAGTGGATGCAGTAGGAATGCTTGTAATACTTTCCATTTTCCTTTCAATAGCAGAAGTAGCACGCAAAGCAATCTGGATTGTGGTATCTATCGGCTGGGTGCTGATAGTCCTGAGAATTGCGATTCTGATGATAGGATGAACAACAAAAAAGCCGGTTTAATATTTATTCTTCACACGTTTTTCACACCACAGGTTATGGCTGTGGGAGATTATGTAATCATATAAGGTTGGCGGACTCTCTCTCCTAAAGTCGTCTCCCCCCAGCAACT
>PGYG01000019.1:0-17866 GCA_002839545.1 Candidatus Methanoperedentaceae archaeon HGW-Methanoperedenaceae-1 | reverse complement strand
TTATGGCTGTGGGAGATTATGTAATCATATAAGGTTGGCGGACTCTCTCTCCTAAAGTCGTCTCCCCCCAGCAACTTACCGCCAACCATACTTTTTATATCGGTACTTTCTGGCAGGGTTTGCCATGCAGGAACGTGTTTACATTTCCATATACTCAAAAAAGCCGGCTGGAAAATTTTAAACTACGAACCGATACAAACTTGAACAATCCGATTTTAAGTTTGTATTTGTTCGTTTCCGCAAGTATGATGCAATTCACACACGCGTCCTGGATTTTACAATAAACGTGGAATATTCCAGTTTTTATTTCAGCCTTTCAGCCAGTCATCCTGTTAATTGCATCCAGAATCCTTGAAATGGATGAAGAGTCCGTAAATATAAGCAGTTTCCCATCTAATTGTTCGGATTTAACCATGAATTCCGTATTCATAAACAATATCTCGGAAGCATCAGTATTCATTGAGCCGATTGCGTCATTAACTATCGCATCTGCCATATCATATACCTGGGAAGGTGTAGAAAGCCCGAGTGACAAACCAAGGAAATCAGAAAGCGCTGTGACATACGTTCCTGTCATGATGTTGCCAAGTTCTTTTAAAACAGACTCTTCCATCTCATCAAAGCTATCGTTATCAGACACTTCGCCAACTATCAGTTTTATCAACGATTTTGCATCATTTTTAGAAAGCAGAAGCAAAAGATAACCTTCTGCATCCCCTTTAAGTTCAAGGACGATTCCTACGACAGGGTCTTCCTTTTTTACAAGCGGGGAAACCTCGGAAAAAGGTATCAGTTTCAGGTCAGGCAGCGAAATATCCACGCGCCTGTTTACCATCTGGGAAAGGGATGTGGTAGCATGCCCGATTCCTATGTTTCCTACCTCTTTCAATGCATCAAAATGAAAATCACTAAGCGTTCTTGTTTCAGTCATAATTTTACCTCTTTTTCATATATATTCTTTCACCTGGATTTACGGGTATGAACAATTTACTAGCGGGTCCATTCAGGGTTTCAGTTTTTCCCATTACGAAATAGCCCCCGTCATTCAGGGCATTGTAAAAATCTAAATACAGCCTTTCTTGCAGTGTTTGTTCAAAATATATCGTGACATTCCTGCAGAATATAATATCAAATCCTGACAATTTCTGTCCTGATATCAAATCATGGTTCTTGAAAGTAACCTGCCGCCTGAGTTCATTAATAACCTGGTAGCTGTTTTCATCAGTTTTAACAAAATATTTTTCAAGCCTTTCTTTACTTATTTTTTTAAGCTGCTCGGATTTGTATGTTCCGGTTTCGGCTTTCCTGAGGATATTCTCATCAATATCAGTCCCAAGAATAGATATTCCGTACCTGCCGCTTTTATTTTCTAAAAATTCCCGCAGCATTATGGCAATGGAATAAGCTTCTTCCCCATCTGAACTGCCTGCGCTCCAGATTTTTATGTTTTTACTTATCGTCTTGTTTTTAACCAGTTCAGGAATTACAATCCTGCTAAAAGCATCATACATTTCAGGATTCCTGAATAATTCAGTAACGTGAATAGTCAGGCAGTCTTTTAATTTCTGCATTTCATCTACGTTTTTAAGAACTAAATCTGCATACTCTTTATATGATTTAGACTGGTTTGCCCGTACCCTTACAGCCAGCCTCCTCTTCAGGTGGGCTTTTTTATATTCCTCGCAATTAAAACCGATTTGTTTCTTAATTACAGCCCTTAATACGGCAAACTCATTATCATCATCTTTAAAATTAGTTTCAGTAATATCAATCATAATATTGTCCCTACGTCAAGTATAAGCGCCACGTTCCCGTCACCAAGTATTGTCGCGCCGGCAAATCCTTTAACCCGTTTTAGGAAACGGTTATCAAGGTTTTTGATTATAACTTCCTGCTGCCCGATGAGTTCATCAACCACAAGCCCGACATGGCTGCCTTTTATTTCAACAACAACCACAATAACATTATTACCAATATCATGCCCGTTACTCCCGAAAATCCTGTTAAGCCTCACAATCGGCAGTACCTCGCCCCTTACCAGTACCACTTCTTCGCCCTGGATTGTCTTCAAATCCTCTTTTTTAATAACCATATCCCTTATTACATTTGTAATAGGAATTGCGTAAGTAGCCCCACTGACCTTTACCATAAGAGACTGGGTTATTGCAATAGTTAAAGGCAGTATAAGGGTAATCTTAGTGCCTTCTCCTGACACGGATTCAAGTTTAACCGAACCGCCCAGTGACTCTATTTTTGTTTTGACGACATCCATTCCGACGCCGCGCCCGGAGACATCCGTAATTTCACTATTTGTGCTGAATCCTGCCATGAAAGAAAGGTTTATCGCTTCTTCGTCAGTAAGCCTTGAAACCTCTTCTTCAGTTAACAATTTCTTCTTAACAGCGCTCTCCCTTAATTTACCAGGATCCATTCCCTTGCCGTCATCCTCTGCTTCTATTATTACGTGGTTTTTTTCACGCATGGCAGATAATTTTATGAGACCTTTCGGGTTTTTGCCCTGTTTTTTTCTTTCCCCAGCCGTTTCAATACCATGATCCACACAGTTCCTGAGAATATGTACTAAAGGATCACCTACTTCATCCAGTACCGTGCGGTCAAGCTCAATATCCCCTCCTTCCAGAACAAGCTCAATTTCTTTCCCTTCTTTTTTGGCAAGGTCTCTTATCATTCTGGGAAACCGGTTGAATATCATTTCAATCGGCACCATTCTCACTGCCATGACCTCTTCCTGAAGGTCAGTTGAAACCCTGTTCAGGCTTGTAAGGGCTTCATCAAGAACATCGAACTTGTGCGTGTTTGCAAGCTGTACCATTCGTATTTTACATATAACAAGTTCCTCAACAAGGTTCATCAACGAATCAAGCCGTTCAATACCCACACGTACACTCTGGACATTCTTTATTGCAGCCCTTGTATTCGTTGATCTGGATTTTGGATTATTGGTATCGCTATTGTTATTGTTGTCGTTATTGTTAGTGGTATTGTTATTTTCATCCTGCTGCCTGGACGAAGCTGTGCCGGTATCCAATGGTTTAACATCAACTTTTGCAATCTCTGATACTTTATTTACCGCAGTTTCAATTTTCCTGGCATCTTCTTTTGTTGAAACAATAATCTTGAATTCAAAATCAAATCTTTCATTTTCAATATCCTCAACAGACGGTTCGGTTTCAATAATAGTCCCGTGTTCGGAAATATTCCTCATGGCAACCGCTGACCTGGCTGATTTCAGCACACAGGATTCATGGAGTGTGACAGTTACTTTAAAAATATTAAAACCGTCTTTGCGCACATCCTGGATATTGATTTCGTTTTCTTCGCAAATTACCGAATTACCAAGTTCGCCTTCTGGTTGTTTTCCTGTTGGAAACTCAACACCTGGTTGTTTTCCTGCTGGTAACTTATCCTCTGGTTCCTGTCCTGCCTGTGATAATAAACTTCCTAATAGTGACGTGACATCAAACCTGGAATGGTTTTCAGGTTCCTCTGCCATTTTTTCCAGTGTATCCAGGCATTCGAACAAAACATCAATAGCATTATTGTCAAGCTTAATTTCATTATTACGTACCCGGTCCATCAGGTTTTCCATCGCATGGGTCAGGGCTGCAATATTAGTGTAACCCATAGTAGCAGACATGCCTTTCAATGTATGGGCTGCCCTGAACATCACATTTATGTGTTCACTATTCCCGGGTTCATTTTCAAGGCTCAGGAGCGCTTCATTCATTGACTGGAGATGTTCAGAAGATTCTTCAGCATATATTTCTTTATATTGAGACATGTCATCCATAATGTATCTCCTCAAATATTTTGCATGATACCTTCTGCTATTTTATCGATTGGGTAAATAAAATCAGCAAGATTCTGGTTTACTACCGCCCTTGGCATACCATAGACAACACAGGTCGATTCATCTTCAACAATTACCTTCCCGCCGGCTGCTTTAAGATTCTTTATTCCCTCCGAACCATCCGAACCCATACCGGTTAGTATTACACCAAGAGAATTTTCACCGTAAATTGGTACAACCGAATTAAGAAGGACATCCACGGAAGGACGTACACCCTGTACTTTTTCATCCAGTGTCAACCCGATTATTTCCCTGGTTACACCATTGGTTTTATTCTGCTTAACTATCATATGAAAACCACCTGGTGCGATTAAAACAAGACCCGGTTCTATTAAATCCCCTTCTTTTGCTTCCCTTATCCTAATCCTTGATTGGCTGTCAAGGCGCTCGGCAAGGGATTTTGTAAATCCGGGCGGCATGTGCTGCACAACAAGAACAGGTGCTTTTAAACCAGGGGGAAGTGCTGTCAGGACATGATGTAATGCCCTTGGTCCTCCGGTTGATGTCCCGATTACTACAATTTTCTGGTTTTTCTGGTTTTTTTGAATTAATGTATGTATTCTGGTTTCATCCCGCGTTTTTTCCCCGGCTTCATTCCTTTTTTCAATCCCCGCATCTTTTTCAGCTATGAATGTGAGTTTATGGGTTTTCACCCTGGATGCGGCTTTTACTTTCTCTATAAGTTCCTCTTTGATGCGGTCAAGGTCAATGCTGACATTCCCGGACGGCTTAACAATGAAATCAACCGCGCCGTAGTGAAATGCACTCATTATGACATCAGCGTGTTTTGTACTTGCCGCGCTGAGCATAATAACCGGGGTCGGACATTCACTCATTATGTAGCCAAGCGCATGCAGCCCGTCAAGAACAGGCATCTCTATATCCATTGTAACGACATCAGGTGCCAGCCGTGTAACTTTTTCGATGGCATCCTGCCCGTTATTAGCCCTGCCGATTACTTTTATATCAGGGCATGACTCAAGCATATTGGTAATAACCTTTCGCATCAATGCGGAGTCATCTACTACAAGCGCTTTTATCTGGGGCATATAGTTAGTTATTATAAATTCTTAGAAACTGCTTCCAGTACTTTCGCACCGTCAAATGGCTTGACAATGAAATCCCTTGCCCCGATACTAATTGCATCATTTACCATTGTCTGCTGACCGATAGAGCTGCACATTACCACGTTGGCTTTTTTATCGAATGACATTATTTGCTTCAAGCATTCAATTCCGTCAAGGTTAGGCATTACTATATCAAGAAACACGAGACTGGGTTTGTGTTCCTTGTATTTGGAAACACCATCAGCCCCGTCAACTGCCTCAAACACTTCATTTCCTGTTGGTACGATTATTTTTTTTAACATCATTCGCATGAATACCGCATCATCCACGACTAATATTTTAGATGGCATTTTTCCTCCGTATTTTTAAAACTAATGTAATATCCCGTTATGCTGCCCACACCTGTATATAAAAAGGTGTGGTGTTTGTGTGCTGTTTTTAATTATATTCCCAACAATGGAATCATGCCCCTCATGGTAACTTCAGCAGCCAGCGCAGAAACCCATACAAGCCCCACTAAATGAACGTAAGTATTAAAATGGTGCCCGCCGTCAATAATCCTGATAAGCGAAGCTGAAATAAAAGAATGCCCTACCATCATGAACATTATCATCGTTGTCAGCAAACCAACATCAGTATTTATAACTGTATTAATTGAAAGCCCGATATCCATATCTGGCATTTTGGTACTTGAAAATAGTTTAGCTAACATTGCGATTATTGATATGGAGAGGAACATCGTGACTGCTAATCCGATTGTCATTCCATAAAGGATGCCGACAAGTCCTCCGGCGCTGCTGTACCTTAACTTGCGCATTGAAAGGATTTCCATGAAGTTCATGCTTATAATATTACCTATAACGTCAGGTTTCCCGCCAAGATTTGTTCCTTCAACGAACATTGTTGCGAACCGTTCAATCAGGTTACTCCCCGTACCTGCCGCGAAATGTTCCCATGCTTTCATGGTTTTTATTTGCAGCTTCAATCGTTTGTAAAGGCGTTTAATATTATCTGAAAGAGGACCGAAATCATGTGTAACCAGTACCCTCAATGATTCGAGGATAAGACCGCTCCTTGCTCCTGACATCGAGCCAAGTGACCTGATAAAAGCGCCGAAATTTTCATCATACCTTTTTATTTTATTTTCTTCCCTCTGTGCGATGATACCTGTAATTAATAATGGTGTTAAAGATGATGCAAACAATATCGTTACCGGAAGATCCGAAAAGAGAATCAGGATACTGGAAACTATCATACATAACATTAAGGAAACAGGCATTGACCACTTAATCATCTGGTCGGCTTTTGTCTCTATCTCAAGTGTATGCCATATCCTGTCAGTAGGCACCTTTGTCCTGGTATACATTAAAATAACTATTTCGACAACGAGATACATTATTATTGCGCCGGTAACCATTAACTTGGTATCTAAACCGGTAATAATAGGCATTATAATTGAAAATGAGACCAGGAATATAAGGGATAATGACATGGAAACGAACAGTTCTTTTATTACGTCTGTTGAATGCAGCGCCTCTTTATACATTGTTACGAAATCATTCATAACCACTGTTTGCTCGGCGATTACAAACTCATCAAATTTTGCACCTGCGTGTATTGCATGCGCCAGCCTGTCAAGAAAATCTGAAAATAATACGGATGGCGTCCGTTTGGCGATAAAACTGCACGCTACAGGAAAACTCAGGTTCCAGTAAGTTACAAGTGCATATATCCGTTCGGTTTCAGTAGCCAGGTAACCATACGCTTCATTCTTCGAGAGATGGTGTAAAATCTCAATCCTTGACATTTGGGTGGTGGCAAGAACGCCCATGTGCGTAATGTAGTAGTGGAGGCTATTATCGATTTCTTTCCTTTTTGATTCAATGTTAATAAACGGGTACAGGATAACAAGAAACAGTAATATCAGGGGAGACCACAAAACCACAAGCATCGTATCCCCGCTTATATCTGGCGCGCCCAGGAGAACTATTACAGGGAACAAAAACATAAAAATAAGCACTGGTATTACGTATTTTTTAATGTAATCCTTTTGCGGGATTCCAAGAGTATGGAAAATAATATTCCTGTTTAACATCATACCTCAAATGGAATGCCGCTGATACCCTTTGCCTGGTAAGCCCAGATAATGTCCCGTACCTTATAATAATCCGTTATGTTCTCCTCAACCATACGAGTGAGGATCTTTGCGCGCAATGCAAGTTCGTCGTAAATCATACGTTTATCGTCATATCCCAGCTTGACAGCTATCCTGTCGAGAAGGAAACTATTATTCTTACCCCTGAAACGATGAATGTCTTTTGTAAAATCCCAGTTGAATACCCCGCGGGTAATTACGCCTCCTGCTTCCTCAAGATAACCTTCAATCTCATCAACTGCCGTGCACCTGCGTAAATAAGAACCTTTCCGGTATATAGCCTGAAGTATAAGTACGGCATTGAGGTTATCTACAAAGGTCGGGGGAATATTAATCGGTACACCTGTCAACCTCTGGATGAGTTTTTTTATAGAGGAGGCATGGAATGTTGCAAGAACGGCATGTCCTGTCTGCATAGCCTGGAAAGCTACGGCTCCCTCCTCACCGCGGATTTCCCCGACGATTATATAATTAGGTCTTGACCTCAGGGCAACTTTCAATAGTGTAAATGTATCTACCTGTGATTCTACCGGTCCGTCTTCCCGTGTTATCAACTGCTGCCAGACCGGATGGGGCGGCGCTACCTCGGCAGTGTTCTCAACCGTATACATTTTGGCTTTGCGGTCTATGAATGGTAATGCGGCATTGAGCATTGTTGTCTTGCCGCTTGCTGTTTCACCGCTGAAAAAAATACTCATCTGGTTTTCAAGCAAAAGCCACAGGTAAGCAGCCAGGTCTGCATTAATTGACCCCCACTTGATAAGCTGGGGAATACTTGCAGGTATTTCCATGAACTTCCTCATTGTGAAACTGGAACCCTTACGGCTGACATCCGTACTGTAAATTGCGTTAATCCTGGTGCCGTCAGGTAAAGTTCCGTCGATAATAGGGCGGGCGTCACTTACCGGTCTGCCTATCCTGTCACCGGTAGTATGGAGGAAATTACTTAAATATTCCTGGGTTTTAAATGTTAAATTCGTACCAATCATTGCAAAAATTTTATGTACGAGATAAATATTTTCAACACCTATACTGTGGATATCCTCAATATACGGGTCTCTTATCAAAGGTTCAATAGGTCCTAAACCGACAATGTCCCTGTATAGATAATATGAGATTTTATCATATTCTCCCTGGTTTAAACTAACCAGTTTTTCCATGAGCAGTTTATCCAGGAATTTAGTAGGTACAATTTGTCCTTCTACCTCCACAGATTCATTTAAAAGTTTAATGATTAACGTTTTTAGTTGTTCTTCATCTTTTGGAGCCAACTCATCTCCTGCTTTTGTCAGGATAGAATCGGTTATCAGGTTGTATTTATTATTTTCTGCCTCAGAAAGCTGGGGTTCAATTGCTATATACCTGACTTCCCGTGTATTTTTATCTCCTTTAATATGTATGAATATCGGGTCACCTACAGGATAAATTATTGACGGGACGGAAGCTTCGGCGAGATCTTTTGATAAACGTGTATAAAAACTCGGGACGGTTCCACTTTCCGCCTTAATTCCATCAAGATATTCTTTTAAATGCGGGTTCCTCCTGATGGCTTCTTCAAATTCAGTTTCCAAATCATACCACCTGTTCAGGAAACCCCTGAAATGTTAATCTGTATTCCCATTTTAGTCTCAACTTTAAACCCGACCATGCTTCCGGTCTGGTTTTCCTGTAAAGTATATTTGTCAATTATAGCAGTTCTCAGGGTTTCGCTTCCCATCTGGCGGATTTTTAATGACAGCAGGATTTCAGCGCCGTCTTTAAATTCAGTGGTAAGCGATTCCGGGAGTTCGGAACTATCCATAGTCAGTATGATGGTTTTTTGCATGCCTGTAAGTTTTTTAAAAAATGAAATCAGGTCAAGGCTTCTCTCACTGTTAATGTTGTACCTGATTAACGCTGAAAGGTTATCTATTATAATTATATCTTTTTCAAATAACCCTTCTGCGCTCATAAGTTTCCCGATAAAATCCATTCTCGGTTTAGTCTGGTCAAGCAGGGGATAAACAGGGATATACAACAGTTCTCCCCTTAGCATCTTAAGCCCGATGGAATAATCAAGGGAAACCATCTGGCGGATAAAATTCTTAGTCGTCAGCTGTGTGGAAATATAAGTGACTGTGTTTTTATTATCCAGCAGCCCGTATGCAAACCTCTGGCTTAAAACACTCTTCCCGCTCCCGTGCGGACCTGTCATCAGGAGCATTGTTCCTTTCGGGAGACTGCCTCCGAGCATCTCACTTAACTCATCCCTGTCAAGTTTAAACGAATATCCAGCCATATTACCTCAAATCCTGAAATTAAACGATTCTTCTACGCCATTATATGTGATTATCCTAAAGTTGTGGCTGCCAGGACCAAGAGCCATTGCTACTTTTATTTCCAGGACATCACCTGCACGCCACATAGGATTCCCGCTGAGTATTGTTTTTGTAACAATACTATCCGGAATGATTACGCCGTTTATAATAACGGATATATCAATATTCGGAAGGTCTTCCTTGCCCGTGTTTTTTACATAAAATGTGTAATTCCCATCCGGGAACGGTATTAGTTCAGGGTCGTTAATCACTGTAATATCTGTCCTCATTTGCTCTGACAGGGTCTTGCTCCCAGTATTTGCCGCTGATGTCAGCGGCTGGATATTTGCAAATAATGCTGCTGCAACACCCAGGGCTATAACAACAGATACAATGAAAAATACCATATGCGTTGCCGACGTGCCTGCACCCATACAGCATCACCTACGAAATTGCATAATCTGCAATACCATTTGAGGTTATTATCTTTAGCCTTTGGTTAATATCAGCATTGCTGATTGTTACGTTAATTGAACTTTTCGGGGACCATACACCCTGTTTTGATACGGTAAATGACTGTAACGGTGACGGCAATATTGTTCCGCCGTAAATCACATCCAGCTTGCTGGAGTTTAGTGCCAGCGAACCGTTATTATAAACAGTAATATTTAGTTCATTACCTGTCATCTCTGTACCCTCAATAACTATTTTCGTATTCAGTTTTTCATACCACAGTTCATTTGAATCCTTCTTTGCTTTAATTACCCTCTGGTAAGACTGGTCAACGACAGGATAAAATAAAGTGGCCATGTAAAGTATGGCCGCCATCAGTATTACCACAGAAACTGAGGTTGAGAATCCGATAAGAATTCCCCCTCAGTTACGGGTAAAGCCGCACGAACCTGTTCACGCCAAACGAATTGGGTGTGGTTATTTCCATATTAACAGTTGAGCCGACTTCCTGGTTCAATGATAACCAGAAGGTTTTCCTTGTGCCAAGGGCTATACTGCTTATGGCATTCTGCGGGATGCTGATTTCTATCAGGTCACCACTGTTTAATACTGGTGTGGTATTAGTGAAGGAATTATCCTCATCACGGACTGCCGTAGCATTGAACTGGGTGCCGTTAACCGAACCGTCTGTATAGTTCAGGTCATAGCGGATACTATCATCCATTACATTTATAATAACCTGTCTCAGGTCAATCGAGGTGGTGCCGATATCCGGTTTCATCTTAATTACCAGACTCTGGATATCAGAGTTGGATGTTAAGATCCTGTCGCCAAGTACCTGTTCAACGATTATATTGGATGATATCTGCTGTGTAGCTTCCTTGCTTGTCTTCGTGGCTTTCTGCTGAAGTGCTCCTGTGGTATAAATCAAAACGGTCGCAGCAACGGCAGCCACAAGCACCATTGCGATGAATATAATCAGTGTGCCAACACCGACATCGCCGCGATTATCGTTTTCGATTTTTTTAAGATTTGTTCTGTTTCTCATAATAACAACCTTTTATAAAAAAAAATAAAAGATGTTTTTTGTATTCAGGGGAACAGCTGTACTTCATTCCTGCCGGCAAAGGTCGGAGGTGCAATCAGTTCTTTTACAACCGGCGTACCTTTCTCAGGCATAATGATTACTGTTGAGCTGTTTCTGGTACCAAGTTCCTGGTTTGAACCTGTTGTGGCGTTCAGGTATAATGTTATTACTCCAAGGTCGCCTGATGACAGGACATCATTATCAGTACCACTGGTGAATCTTGTTTCACTGTATGTGAAATACTGGACACCATCTGCAGAACTGGTTGTATCCATTGAATCATTCATGGTGTGGGTTGTAACATCTCTGTCATCTATGTATTTAACAATAGCCTGAGCCATGTCTATATCACTGCCGCCTGCTGATAATGCTACGGAAATGCTCAGTACATCAACCGAATCACTGGTATTCCAGTCTGTTCCTACCACTGATACTACCTTGAGATTGGATGATACTTCAGAGGTTGCTTCTTTTCCTGTACTTTGCGCTTTTTCCTGCAATATTCCAGATGTCTGGATTAATACTGCTGCTGCAACGGCAGCGACAAGTACCATCGCAATGAATACTATCAATGTGCCGATACCGACATCCGCAGATTCGTTCTTAATTATCTTGTTCATATTCATTCACTCCTTACGGGAATAACTGGATTTTTGTCTTTGTTCCGAAAGTAGGCGGTGCAATAACATCCTTGACAACCATTGTTCCTTTTTCCGGGATAATCTGTATTGTCCCTGATGCTCTCGGTAAGAGTTCCTGACCTGTTCCGCTCAGGCTTATAGTAATTTTACCAAGGTCTCCTGTTGAAAGAACACCTGTAGTGCCTGCGACGTCCCTGTCTTCAGTGTACATAAAAGTGTCAGCATCAGCCACAGTTGCACTGTATTTAAGATTTGTTGTTTTTGTACCGTTTATATACTTTACAATTACCTGGTTCATGTCAATCTCAGAGCCGCCTGAAGATAATGAAACACTAACATTTAAGCTATCTATTGAAGTAGATGTTGCATCACCTATAACAGCACTGACTTTGAGATTCGATGAGACTTCTGTTGTTGCTTCTTTACCAGTACTCTGCGCCTTTTCCTGCAGTATTCCAGATGTCTGGATTAACACTGCTGCTGCAACGGCGGCGACGAGTACCATCGCAATGAATACAATCAGCGTGCCGATACCGACATCACCCTTTTCATCTTTTGAAAGATGGACTTTATTTTTTATCATATTGCCTCCGGTTTTTAATTTTTTTATTTTTCTTATACACGACGTCATTTTTACGTCAAACATCCTTTTGGCTAATACATGAATATAAACAGGGTTGTGAAAAACGTGTGATATGGCGCAGCTAACCGGAAACCGCCAGTTGGGTTTGGGTTTTTAATCGTTTTTTGCCCGATAATCGGGTATCAGGCGCTAAAAAAAGAGACGTTTACTTAACTTTCTTCAATAATCTTCATATCATAACCGTTTTTGAAAATGTCTATCTCATTATGCGTTGCGCTGATTTTATTTTTTAAATCGTATAGCAGCGAACTTGTGGGGAAATTTATGTTGAGCTCCTCATCCGGATAAAGCTGCTTTAGCAGGAAAAACAGTTTCCTGTCATAAATATTTTGTTTCAATAAATTGAAATATTTATCTTCCAGTAAGTTTACGAGATTATTTTTATTCCCGGAATTTTTCACGAGTTCAATTGACTTCTCGAAAATGTGCGGGATTTCCACAGCATCCTTTACTGCCATGAGGATACCATCGATAGTAACTGGTTTCATAAGATACTCGGATACGATGGTATTATTTGAAATGAGCTCAGTACTTGGGGGAGTGGATAAAAGTACAATAACCGGAATATCTCCGTTTGATTCTTGAATTTTTCCGATTAATTCCCAGCCATCAATATCCGGAAGTTCAGTATCCAACAAAATTACATCCGGCTTCATGGTTTTAAGTATCGAAAGGCAGTCGTCTCCCGTATTTGCTATATCAATTATATAATCTTCCGATAAAAATAATTCTGCAAACAGCTCTGCTTTGTTGGGGTTGCTATTTACAATCAGTATGAATTTTTCGTTTGTTTGAATCATATACGAGTAGATAAGACTCACACTGATATGAGGAGTAGTGGGATAAATTTTCACATACTTTTGTCACTGGTGTTACTATTTGGACTATTGACCCTGTTTTTATGACGTCAACAGTTTTTTTGAGTAAACAATTCTGGAAATAGATTGGGATTTTGCAGGCTTTCTTGCGGCTTCCAATTAACGCGGCACTTAATTATGTCTATTAATATAATTACCACGAATGGTTTTAAGTATATCCGGGTAGTGTAAAGTAATTACTTTATACTTCTGAAAAATGGAATAAACTGGATTATTCAGCTTTATGGATAGAATATATCGGATAGGATAGGCAGTTATCTACATAAGATATTAGCCCCCTGGTTATTCAGGCAGGTTAAATTCGTGGGATAACACTAATTGAAAAACAATGAACACTGTAAAAAGGCACCTGCTGTACAAGCACCTGAATGAGAATATTGAATTAGAGACGGGTCGCGGTACATTATATAAAGGGAAAATAACGGAATTTGACGACTGGGGTATTCATTTCATTCCACTGGATGCAAACTTAAAACCTGTTATGATTTCATGGGATGATATGAGGAAAATAATTCTCCCTGAGATTGCCAAAGTGACTGGAAAGGCTTCACGCCCCATTCTTATCTGATTTAATTTTCATAACATTCTCCTTGATAAACTATTAAATGTATTAGTATAATATCATACTGCGCTTAAAAGTTTATAGAATTAATCCCAATAAAGAGGAGTGATATCATGTGGTCATCCGGTGCATTAACAGACATAGAAAAAGCAAAAGACGATGCAAGTAAACTTGTGGTGCTGGGTTCAGCTCACAGGGCAGGGATTTTTGAAGCACTTTCTGAAGAACGTGATATTGGTTCCCTGAAAGAAATTCTCAACGCTGACGAACGCGCCCTGTATATCATACTTGAAGCCCTCTATGCTATGGGTTATGTAAACCGCATTGGGGAAAAATACGTTATTGCTGATAAAGCACGTCCGATTTTCCTTGAGCACGGCGATGAGTACGTTGGTGGTTCTTTACCGCATTTTATGGATATACTGGGAGCATGGCTTCATCTTCCTGAAACTCTCAAAGGGAACAAGCCTGAAAAAAGCAGTGGAAAACGTGATGTTGCAGCATTCATGAATGCAATGGCGGCAAGACCTGGCAATGTCGTTGAGGAAACTGTTAATCATTGCCTGAATCGAAAAAGTGATGCAAAAAAGGTGCTTGACCTCGGAGGAGGTCCGGGGAAATACGCCAGGGCTTTTGTGAATAAGGGCATGGATGTTGTGCTGTATGACATGCCTGATGCCATCGATTACGTCGGCACACATTTCGGGTTAAAGGATATAACGGCTCTTCGGCTGAAAAAAGGGGATTTTACCAGGGAAGGGTTTGTTAAGGAATTAAACGGGGAGTCATTCGATATCGTTTTCATGGGTAATATATGCCACATCTATTCAGAAGATGAAAATAAGAAACTGGTTCGGCGCGCCAGGGAACTGTTAAACAACAACGGAATGATAGCTATCGAGGATTTTGTAAGGGGAAGAAGTCCCATCGCAGAGATGTTTGCCGTGAACATGCTGGCTAATACGGAAAGTGGTAACACGTACACTGAAAAACAGTACAGGGAATGGTTAGAAGTTGCAGGTTTCGGAAGTATTGAAGTTAAAGACCTTGACGGGAATGAAAACCAGTTAATAACCGGATTCCCGGAGTAATATACAGGGAAAATAGGAACAATTTTATGGATTTATTCACACATGCACTTCTGCCATACCTTTTCGGAAAAGTCCAGAATGTAAAAAAAGAGTATCTTACTGCCCTTATCCTCGGTGGAATTGCGCCTGATTTTGATGTGTTTATCATGGGGGTCAGCGGCATTTTCCCCTCCTTATTCATTATAACCCACAGGGGGATTACACATTCATTTTTATTCGGATTACTTACGATGATGGCGGTTCTGTATCTTGCCAGCAGGCAAAAAATAAGGAATAAAATCCGCAAGTATGTTGATTTTAACCCGGTATTTTCACGGGAAAACATTATGTTTGGCTATTTCGGGGTTGTGCTCCATCTTTTCCTTGACGGTGTGACAACGCGGGGTGTTCCTCTTTTTTACCCGTTTGAGATTGCAAGGTATTCTGCCGAGGTGTTTTTCTACACGGATACATTTCTTATGATAGTAAGTCTTGCAATTGTTGTGTATATTTTTAAAAAACCGGTGCAAAAACATACGGCTGTAAAGTTTTTGTTAATATTCCTTATTGCATTTGCGGTAATGGGAGGACTCAGGATTGTAGAAAAAAATGACGCCCTGGATTTTTTCGAGGGGGGCGGGAAACAAGCATTTCCAACAATGAATCCTTTTGAGTGGTATGTGCTTTCAGACGGTGAGATTATAACAACCTACCAGTACAACGGAATGAACAGTTTGTCACAGTATAACGAGACGGTACAGCGCCTGAACGTGCTGTCCGGGGGGGCTGGTCTGGATGCGGCGCTTACAACGGCAGGTGAACTGCCGCAGGTTAAGAGCTTTAAATGGCGTGCGCATGCTGTCGCTATTAATGCAACTTTTGGAAACGAAACATGGCTGCTTGAATATTACGACCCCTTGCAGAGGAGTGAGATGCGAAGCGCGCCTGCTGTTTTGAGAAGGGGATTTTCAAGGTTTTCTGCTCTTAACGTGAGCATGAAAAACGGGAACGCGTCTGTGGTTTAGCTGTTGTTATGCAGTCTTGTGCAGGTATTTTTAATGCCTCAGTACTCATAGGGCTCATCACGAATCAGCACAATTTTATCATCATCGGCACTTCTTAATCTCGTCTGCTATTTTCCCGGCTTCAAGTCCGGGATTCCGGGAACCATAAATACTCCGCCCCACAATAACATAATCAGCCCCTGCCCTTATGGCATCGCTGGCACTTCCGCCCTGCGCACCAACGCCGGGTGAGATTATTGTAAGGTCACCAACGACATTCCGTATTTCCCGCAACCTCCCAGGGCGCGTTGCAGGCGCAACAACACCAGATGCACCGGATTCTACTGCCATCATCGCAAGCGCTTCCGCCACGGTCTGCATAAAATCAAGAGCGCCGGGATGGCTCATTTCGGTAACAACAAATATGTCTTTACCATACTCTTTGCCAGTATTCACGCATTCTGCCAGGCTGTCCTTCCCTGTGAAACCATGAACTATAACGGCTTCGGCTCCTGCTTTAAAAGTCTGTTCGCATATCAATTTGTCTGTGTTCGGGATGTCAGCAACCTTGAAATCAGCAATTACAGGTGCAAATTCCGAGATTCTGGTAATGATGCCAAGCCCTGCGCCGAGTACAAGCGGATAGCCTATTTTTATAGCATCAACGTGTTCTGCTACGGCTTTTGAGATTGAAATGGCTTCATTCCCATCAGTCACATCAAGCGCAATGATAAGCCCGGTTTTGTTATTCACATCCCCCTCCCGCTCTTCGCCGCCGCCACAATCAAGGGCAGAGTAATCGTTGCATCAGAATACACTGTAACAGACCTTGCATTTTCCCCGACTTTTCCCCACGAGCGCGCCTCATCAAGAGTTGCGCCGGACAATCCGCCGGTTTCAGGTCTGTCCATCGTAAGCTGTATCGCGTAATCAAACGACTTTGGTGTAACAAGCATGGACTGGAGAATAAAGTTCTTTGGCACGCCGCCGCCAATAATCAGGACACCGCTTCGTTTTGCTTCAAAACACAGGTCAATCAATCCCCTCATGTCCGCAAAAACATCAACATTCAGGGGTTTTGCCTGCTTATACAGCCACGCCTGAAGCCCGATGATAGAATCCTGTATCGCAGGACAGTAAACAGGAACACCCGTATCAAAAGCGCTTTTTAATATGGAATTATCGTCATCCAGTTTTGAACCGATATGCGACAGGAGTTCTGTTATCGAAAGTTTCTCAGGAAGCTCCCTGAAAATTGGCTGGAGCTTTTCCTCGAATTTTGAAAAATGCCCCTCTGGAAGGAACACGTCATAAATACGGTTAATAGCGCAGTGTTTTAGCTCAATATCATCCACTGCATCCACCCCCTTGTAATGATGAAGTCCGAGTGACTCGATAATATCATGGACAAGGTTTGCGCCTGTCGTGACAAGAATATCAATATCCCCGTCTCTTACAAGGTCGCTGACAATCTGCCTCATCCCTGCCGGAACCATCGCCCCTGCAAGCCCGAAAAACTTGGTGCAATCCGTGTCATTTACCATATCCCTGTAAATATCCACAGCCTCGGAAACCCGCCCTGCACCGAAGGCACATCCTGACAGGGAATCCACAAGCTGGCTTACAGTCATGTCATTTTCTATTACTGCATGCCTGATTGGTCTGTCAAGTTTGTCCATATTGTATCTAAAACGCTTTACACAGGATAAAATACTATCGCAATACGTTGCTGAAGCAATTGTCTGCCCTTGCTGACAGTGCTCTGCTTTGGGGTATGGCAAGCGTGCCATACCCCTTCACGTCATCCAGAGATGCAAAACTCCAGAATCTTCCTTCTGGAGCTGGAATCCACGTATGGATGCGAAGCAACCATACGTGTCTGCGTCCTCCAGAGACGCAACTCTGGATTATCTAAAACACTTAACACAGGATAAAATAGTATCTTTTTCACCGGTCAATCCGGCTGCTACCCGGATACCGGCTTCAAGGCTGTCGGCGTAGTACATGTTATCACTGGCATAATCATGAGCAAAAGGCATCATCCTCTCACCCACAAGTACAATGGCATCAAGTTCATCCCTGTACTTTTCAACAAAACGCCTGACACCAGCAGGGTCAAGTCCCTCGCAAACCTGCCG
>PGYG01000107.1:2826-5336 GCA_002839545.1 Candidatus Methanoperedentaceae archaeon HGW-Methanoperedenaceae-1 | reverse complement strand
GCGTAATCAATCTCCCATTCACGCGTCAGGTTCATATCCCGCATCGGAGCTATAACCTCAAGGTCAGAACAACGGAACACTGCTTCAAACCTTAACTGGTCGTTGCCCTTACCTGTACAGCCATGCGCAAGAGCCACAGCGCCTTCACGTTCTGCTATTTCAACAACCTTCTTCGCAATCAGTGGGCGCGCAAGCGAGGTGCCAAGGACATAGCCTTCATAACTCCCGTTTGCTTTTATAAGCGGAAAGATGTAATCCCGCACAAACTCATCAGTTGCATCGATAGTGTAATGTTCATCGCTGATTAAGGCGGCTTTTTCCTCAGCCTGTTTGATGTCCTTTGCGGGCTGTCCTACGTTCACGGCAACCGTAATAACGTAATCAAAATCATAATGTTCTTTCAATAAAGGTATGCAGACCGATGTATCAAGTCCGCCTGAATAAGCAAGTACTACTTTTTTCATAACTCGAACTAAATAGTGTCGGATGATTAATAGTTTTTCTTATGCATGCCGCACACGAACAACAAAAAGCCAAAGAAGTATTGTCCGAGGGGGGATTTTCACCCCCATATAGCGACAGAGGGGTTACCCGTAGGAGGTTTCGGGCTCGGACACATAAACACCCCCTCTCATCATGATTATGATTTATAACAAGCAGTATAAATAGATTCCGCACATAGATTAAAT
Source organism: Candidatus Methanoperedentaceae archaeon HGW-Methanoperedenaceae-1 (assembly GCA_002839545.1). GTDB lineage: Archaea > Halobacteriota > Methanosarcinia > Methanosarcinales > Methanoperedenaceae > Methanoperedens_A. The sequence goes on along the minus strand of PGYG01000107.1, from coordinate 4,647 downwards.
AATATTTATAAAAATTATATTATCTTTTTAACCTGCACAACTATATCCTCAGGACTCTTCGCCACAACGATGCCCGCGTTCTCAAAAGCAGTTATTTTATCCAGCGCAGTTCCGCTGCCAGTGGACACTATCGCGCCAGCATGTCCCATGGTTTTACCTGGCGGTGCTGATACTCCTACGATATAGCCGACAACAGGTTTTGTCATTTCCTTTATGAAACCTATCGAATCTTCCTCTGCTGTGCCACCAATTTCACCTACAAGCACAACAACATCAGTATCAGGGTCATTCTCGAACATTTCCAGTATGTCCACAAACGACGTGCCGGCAACAGGGTCACCGCCGATTCCAATAGACGTGGACTGCCCGAGTCCGTTTTTTGAGAGAAGGGCGATTATCTCATACGTAAGCGTCCCGCTTCTTGAGACAAGCCCGATATTCCCCTTCATGTGGATAGGGTTTGGCATTATCCCAATCTTTGACTCGCCCGGAGATGTTATACCAGGACAGTTCGGACCAATGAGCCTTGTGGAGCTACCGTCAAGATACGCACAAATGCGCATTATATCATGAACCGGGACGCCTTCTGTTATACACACAACAAGCCCGATTCCGGTATCTATTGCTTCGAAAATAGCATCCGCTGCAAATCGTGGCGGGACGAAAATTACAGACGCATCAGGCTTTGTTTCATCCGCTGCTTCCTTCACAGAGTCATAAACCTGAATCCCGTGCACAACTGCGCCACCTTTGCCAGGCGTCACGCCAGCCACGATATTCGTGCCGAATTGTATCATTTGCCCTGTCTGGAATGAGCCGACATTTCCGGTAATTCCCTGGACAAGTACTCGTGTGTTTTTATTTATTAGAATAGACAAGTCCCACCACCGCCTTTGCAGCTTCTTCTGTTGAGGATGCCATTATTATCCCGTGTTTTTCAAGGAGCGCACGCCCCTCAGTTTCATTCGTACCAGTAAGCCTGACCACAAGCGGAACACCAATACCAGCCACCACCTCCACTATTCCCTGTGCAACCTCATCGCATTTTGTAATGCCGCCGAAAATATCCACAACTATGGCTTTGACGTTCCTGTTGGATGAGACAATCCCAAGAGCCGTCCTTACCTGTTCCGCATTTGCTCCTGCCCTGACATCCATGAAATTAGCAGCCTTGCCGCCATAATAATTTATCATATCAATAATTGCCATAGCAAGACCAGCCCCGTTTACGATGCAGCCGATATCCCCGTCAAGACCAACATAACTCATCCCGTGCTTCCTTGCTTCTGCCTCAGGGGAGCCGGATTCGTCTTCCCTGGACTCCTGCCTGAAAAGCGCATTGTCGTCAATCACCATTTTGGCATCAAGCGCGAAAATGCCGTTTTCTGTTATGGCAAGCGGGTTGATTTCTGCAAGAGTGCAGTCCTTTTCCACAAATACGGTGTACAATTCCTGTATAATTGTACTTATTGATCCTGTGTTGTCCCTGTCAAGTATGCGGGCAAGAGCCATTGACTGGTACTGGTGAACTCCTGTGAGGGGATTGATATGTTCCCTGTGAATCTTATCCGGGGTTTTGCGTGCGGTTTCTTCAATATCCACCCCGCCTTCCGAACTTGCAATAATAACGGGACTGCGTGTGTTCCTGTCAATTGTAATTCCAAGATACATCTCTTTTTCCGGTTTCCTGTATTCCTCGACAAGCACTTTCCTGACAATGTTCCCTTTTATCGACATGCCAAGAATCTGCTGTGTGAACTGTTTCGCTTCAGCAGGATTTTGCGCTATCTTGACACCTCCTGCTTTCCCGCGCCCGCCTGT
>PGYG01000107.1:0-2786 GCA_002839545.1 Candidatus Methanoperedentaceae archaeon HGW-Methanoperedenaceae-1 | reverse complement strand
ATTTCCTTTGCATCAGATTCATAGAGTTTCATAATTTATTCCCACAATCCCGGTTGTTTGTTTAAAGCACGTTCCTTCATTACAACTTTATGGAAAAGTAATTTAAATAAGTATCTACATTTTAACAAATAATATTTTACCGGAGAAAACCGATTTTGCCGCAACATCTATTATCCTTTGCTGATTTATCATATGCAGATATTATCGACATACTTGATACTGCATCTGACCTGAAAGAAAAAAGAGCCCGCGGGGAAACGACTGATGTATTAAAAAACAAAACACTTGCCATGTTATTTGAAAAATCATCCACCCGGACACGTCTGTCTTTTGAAGTTGGAATGTCAGAACTCGGCGGGAAGGCTATTTTCCTGAGTCCGCGTGATATGCAAATCGGTCGCGGCGAATCCATCGCAGATACGGCAAAGGTCATGTCACGCTATGTCAGTGCAATCATGGCGCGGGTGTATAAACATGAAACCCTTGTTGAGCTTTCGAAATACTCAACCGTTCCTGTCATCAATGCGCTCTCTGACCTTGAACATCCATGCCAGCTTCTTGCTGACCTTATGACAATCAGGGAGCGCAAAGGAACACTTAAAGGGCTGAAATTTGCATGGCTTGGTGACGGGAACAATGTATGCAATTCTGCTATACTTGCATGTGCGCTTACAGGCATGAAAATCAGCGTTGCATGTCCTGAAGGGTATAAACCAGACAGCGCAGCTATCAAGAAGGCAAAAGAACTGGGCGGGGAGGTGGAAATCACATCTGACCCTGCAAAAGCCGCTGAAAACGCCGATGTTCTTTATACTGATGTCTGGGTATCCATGGGCGACGAAGATGAAGCAGAGCAGAGACTGATTGACCTGAAACCCTACCAGATAAATAGCAAGCTATTAGAACATGCCAAGCATGATGTGGTAGTACTTCACTGCCTTCCAGCCCACAGGGGCGAGGAAATTACGGCGGAAGTTGTCGATGGTCCAAATTCTGCCGTATTCGATGAGGCAGAAAACAGGCTGCATGCGCAGAAGGCATTGCTCCTTAAGTTACTGTCGTGAAATTTCCCAATGCGCGGGGGTTGCCCAGACCGGTCAAAGGCGATAGGTTCAGGGCCTATTCTCGTAGGAGTTCGTGGGTTCGAATCCCATCCCCCGCATACTATTTTATACCTTTTTTACTGTTTTATCTTCCGTAGCGTCCCATAAGTTCACTTTTTGCCAGTATGTGTCCCTGCATTGCGTTCTCAAGCTGTTGTTTGGAAGCGCCATGCGGCAGGTCAAGAACAATATCAAGTGCATATAATTTGAAATAATACCTGTGGGTTCCTGATGGCGGGCAAGGACCACCGTAACCCGTCCTTCCAAAATCCGACATCCCATGGAGGCTGCCATCATCCAGGGCTGCTGTTGTCGGTATGCCTTTCGGAAGCTGCCGTGTGCCTGCCGGTATATTATAGATAACCCAGTGAACAAATGTCCTGCCAGGCGCATCAGGGTCGTCCATTAAAAGTGCAATACTTTTTGCATCGCCTGGAATCCCTTTAAATATCAGCGGCGGTGACACGTCACTCCCGTCACACGTATATTCCACTGGTATACTGCCCCCTTCAACAAAAGCTCCTGATGATATTGATATTTCTTCCATAATATCTGCCTCCCGTTTAGATTCTTCTTCGGTTTCCGTAACCCCTGCGGTTACTTCATCCGTTACTTCCCCAGTTACTTCTTCTGCTATTTTGTCCGTTTTTGCGTTATCTACTGTTACGCATCCAGAGATGAAAATAATAATTAAAATTAAACCAGAATATTTCAGGCTCATTTCCCCATCAGGCATTTTTATTGCCGGTTGTAATTATAGTTTTCGAACCAGTCAGATATACAGGACAAATCCGGTTATACTTTAGGGGAGGATTTTAAGTTAGCCTCAAGCCAGTCGCCGATAAACGTGCCTGCTATGAACATCACGGTCAGGAGTACTATGCTTAACACTATCATAATGCTTGAACTTACAAATATGAGCATAGACGAGATGCCCGATATAAGCACAAGACCTGCAATTATAACAGCAACTGCTATTCCCAGTAAAAACCCTCTTTTGAAGAGGAGCGTCCTGTCTTCTTTCCCCGTTTTTAAATATCCGTATATAATCCCTGCTATCAGGGAAAGTAATTCCACTGCCATGATATTTCCTAAGTAGTATCAATACAAAAAGCTTTGTGTTTGGGTGCGCTGGCAGGTATTAACCGGTTCAGCGAAAACTATATCCGAAATCACTTTAAACATTAATGTATTGTCGGGAGATGGAGTCAATCCGTTTCCAGAATAAATAGGTGGGAAAAAATATGCCAAAAGTATTTGTTGTATATCTAAGCACATCTGGTAACACTAAAGCCATGGCTGAGGCTATTGCGCAAGGTGTTTCTTCAAGAAACGTCGATGTTGATGTTATGAATTTCCATGAGGCTAAAATAAAGGACGTGGCGGCTGCCGATGCCATTGCCATCGGTTCTTCGACGTTCCATTACAAGATGCTTCCGCCGCTTGAAAAGTTCATAAACGACCTTGGGAAGGCAGGCGTTAAAGGTAAAACCGGCGCAGCGTTTGGCTCGTATGGGTGGAGCGGGGAAGCGCCAGTGATAATTGCTGATAAGATGCGTGAAATGGGAATTAAGGTAATTGACCCTGTACTTCGCATACAGTACCAGCCAACTGATAAAGACCTTGAGGAGTGCAAGAGGCTTGGGAAGGATATTGCGAATAAGGTGAAGGGTTAGATACTAT
>PGYG01000018.1:32383-55578 GCA_002839545.1 Candidatus Methanoperedentaceae archaeon HGW-Methanoperedenaceae-1 | reverse complement strand
AAGCAGCATCCTGATTGAAAAACTGGACTTCAGGAAATAAGCCGCAATCAGCAACCCTGCCAGTCCTGTGACAGCTTTACTGATTAACAAACCTGCAACTGCCACAACGATGATGCAGGAAAACGCCATGAAAAACCCGTACAGCTTCCTGTGGTTAACCGGCGCACTCTTCACAAACAGGTTTACCAGTTTCCCCATCCAGACAACAGGATGGATGACAGCAGGCGGCTCCCCGACAATAATATCAAAAACGAATGCAAGGAGAAGCGCCTGCATCCAGAACTCACTCATAATCCGGGCTCCAGAACCTGCTCCCAGACTTCCTTTATGCCCTTCCCAGACATCAGGGCTTTTAGCACCTTTTCTGCAATATCGCCTTTATGGATAATATGGCAGTTAACACAGCTCCAGACTCTCCCGCCTGCTGCCCTTTCTACAAATTTCCCGCCTGTCCTTTCATCCCCGCACGGATAGAACGGGCAGAAACAGAACGTACAGTCCTGCCCCTCGAAATGGCAGGGGTAATACTCACAGTCAATCCTGCTTCTTGCAGTTACGCCGCGCTCAAGAACCCTGCCAATTTCTTCTTCTGCCATCTCGTTTCCTTTCCCTGTTATGACAGCAGTAATGGCATCCAGCAGTTTCCTGTTGTCCTCCCTTTTCCGTACTGCCACCCTGATGTGGTTGTGAAGTCCGAATGAAGAACATTCCCGGACAATTATACCGCGCCCAAGCATCCTGCGGGCGAATTCCACAGAACCCATGAGGAAATCCCCGATATCAACAAGAATATAATTAACATCGCTTGGATACGGACTGAAACCCCGGACAGAAGCGAGTTTCCCCATAAGCCATTCCCGTTCCCCGCTTATCAGGGCAAGTGAACTTTTAAGATAATCTTCATTGTTTGCGAAAAGCCACTCGCCAACTGCACATGCAACAGAGTTCAGGCTCCACGGAAGCCGGATACTGTTCAATACGTTTGCAAAAGCAGGTGACGTCACCGCGTAACCGATACGAAGACCTGCAACTGAAAAAGTCTTGGTCAGCGAGCGCAGGACAATAATAAAATCATTCGAGGCTGCAAAATCTGATATGCTCTGCACAGGGTCTGAAAGCTCGATAAACGCCTCGTCAACAAACAGGAACGTGCCTGATGAGATGCACTTTTTCGCAAGTCCTATGACTTTTTCCCGTTCAACAAGGTTTCCTGTCGGGTTGTTCGGGTTGCACAGGAAAACGGCTTTACAGCCGTCAGGTTCAACATCTGTTATCTCCTTATAATCCACAGATTCCATTTCAGCCCCGAACAGCTTGCACTGGAACCCGTACTCGCTGAAAGTTGGCATGGGAAGTATGGCCCTGTCCCCGGGTTCAATAACAGCCTCTGCAAACAGGCGGATTATTTCCGATGAGCCGTTTCCGGGCACGATGTTAAGAAGCGAAACGTCAAGGTAATGGGCTGCTGCTTCCCTGAAACCAGGATACCTGTTATCAGGATAGTTTTCAATTAAGGCGGGGACTTTTCCAAGAATACCTGCCATACCAGGCGGTCCGAGTGGATTCAGGTTCACACTGAAATCCAGCAATTCTGCCGTGTCCCTGCCTGATTCTTCCGCACATTCAGCAACCTTCGCCCCGTGGACGCATGGTGTTACGGCAAGTGCTGTTTTCCTTATCCTGCTGTTTAAATCTGGCACATGCCCTCATTTGTTTAGATGTATTATTAAATTGCCGTAATATCTTCAAGAAGCCCTGAGATTAAATCCCCGATATCATCCACAGGCGCGTCAGGGTAGTATATGTTCAGTGGATATGAGTAATCCAGACCGGCAGGGTTTGTGATTATAAGTACAATATCGGGATAGCCTGAAGTTGCTTCCTCGTCTGCCATCCCTTGAATTGTGAGGGGGTAGCCCATGTCAATTATCCCAAAATCAAGTGAGGAAATTGTTTCTTCTGGTATGTTTTTGTTCTGGAGTGTGAGTTTGATATGTTCGACAATTTCCGGAAGGATTTCCCCGAGCTGTGAGATTTTTATTTCAACGAGTTTTTGTTTGAGGTCACTGATGGATTTTATTATTTCATCAGCCATGTCCCCTTCGTCTGAATCGTCTCCCTTGTATTCGATTTGTGCAAAGTCATAGCTGTTAAGTTTTACTTTGAGTGTGCCGTCTTCGGTTATGAAAGTAAAATCGACTTCGTCTGTCTGGATTCCTGTTTCATCCTGTATGTGTCCTGATAGTGTTTCTGCTGTTTTTTCCCATGAAACCATGTGGTTGTACCTCTGAGTGTATGGTGCAGGGATTGACGGGCGGGGTATAATAGGTTTCTGTGTGGTCTGGGAAAAATGGGGGTTGTTGTAGGTACGGCGCGTATTATTAGCTTAATTTATTCAGTAAATCGTCTTTCTTATTCCGAATGAGATACTGAGCTTTCAAAAACCATTCCTGCAACACGTTCAACCTTCCCGCAGTTGAATAGCCCTTTTACCCACTTTTCAGGAAGCGCCCCTGCACCATTGACTGCCCCTGACAGCGCGCCTGTGATACATGCGATTGAATCAGTGTCACCGCCTGCATTCACTGCCTCTGTTATTGCTTTTCCAGGATTGCCAGAATGCCGTGAAAAACAGTAAAAAGCAGACGGCACTGTTTCATTTACAAGGTATGAAGTCCCAAGTTCAGAAAAAGCATCATCAGGTTCAGATTCCCGTTTCATGTATGAAACTTCAATCTTCTCACCAAGTCCGGCATCATATTTCGAGGCTCTTTGGGATGCTTCCCTGATTATATCACGGCAATCCATTCCCAGAACAGCGCATCTAACCGCAACTGCAACAGCAACAGCGCCAGCAATTGCTGCATCGCTTTTATGGGTCGGAAGTGACGACAGGACTGCGTTTTCTTCCACCTCGTCAAGAGTCCTGTAAAACAAACCCAACGGCGCAACCCTCATGGCAGAACCGCACGATGGAATAGCGCTTCCTGACTCCCTCCATCCGGTTCCCGAAACCAGTTTTTTTATGGCAGCAGAGCTTGAAGGTCCGATAAGGTTTTTCCTGAAGGAGTTTTTCATGGTATCTTCCCCCCAGCGCGCAATCCTTTTTGCAAAATCCTCCCCGTTAAAGCCATTGCATTCAACAAGCGATATTGCCAGCAGCAGCATCTGTTCGGTATCGTCCGTATATTCCCCGGCTTCCAGGTACTCACCCGGACATCCTGCTTGTGCTTTTGCGTAATCAGTTATGAAACCCCTCTCTAAAATGCCGCTCCTGCCAAGACCCTCGTTCTGCTTGCCAAGAGCATCCCCGATTGCAACGCCAAGCATGCACCCCCTATATTTGCTTTTCAATATTTCTTGTGAAGTCATATCTATTATGTTACGCACTTATTATCAGTCAAGCCCGATTTCTTCATGCTTTATTTTCTCAACCATTTTCTTTTTAAGGGCGCTCAGTCCGGGACTGAACCCGACAGGATACACAGGCGAATCCTCAAGTTTCCTGAACCTGTCCGGCAGTTTCGACAGGTTCCCCTCCACCCGGTTCCTTATTCCAGGAAGTGTTGGTCTTTCGTATATTACTTTTCCGCCTTTCACCACAGGCACAAGAAGCTGCTCTGCACCCGCAATTACTTCGCCTTCCAGCGAAATGACATCTTTACTGAACATTCCGTCTTCGAGGATGCGCCATACCAGTTTCTTTCCCGGAAGCGTTGTCTTCAAAACTTCTTCTGAAAGTTTCATCTTCGGGATATGTATTCCGTTCTCGACAACATCAGAAAGTTTGTATATGCCATCAAGCGCAGGCGTGGGGCGTCCGGTAACAAGTTCAGTACCAACGCCAAAAATATCGATTTTTGCGCCGTTTCTCATATGTTCATCGATTTTCCACTCGTTAAGGTCGCCGCTTGCAACGAGCTTCACGTATGAAAGCCCTGCATCGTCAAGGAGCTTCCTGACCTGTTTTGAAAGTTCGCAAAGGTCGCCGCTGTCGAGCCGGACACCCATGAGTTTTTCACCCTTTTGCTCAAGCTCTTTCCCGACAATTGCGGCTTTTTTTGCGCCTTCTACTGTATCATAGGTATCTATTAGCAGGAAACACTTTTTCGGGAACGTATCGGCATAGGCGCGGAAAGAGTCTATCTCGCGGTCAAAACTCGTGACAAAAGAGTGCGCCATTGTGCCGGAAATCGGGATTCCGAGTTCCTTGCCTGCCATGACATTGGAAGTGGATGCACAGCCGCCAATGAAAGTCGCACGGGTAGCTTCAAGATACGCATTTCCCTGCGCGCGGCGCAGTCCGAACTCCGAAACCGCCCTGCCTCTTGCTGCATAAACTGTGCGTGAGGCTTTTGTTGCGATAAGTGTTGAGAAGTTCATCCTGTTTAGCAGGTATGTTTCGACAAGTTGCGCCTCGATTATCGGGGCTGTTACCCTTATTATTGGCTCAAGCGGGAATGCGATGCTGCCCTCAGGCATTGCAAGTATGTCGCCTGTGAACCTGAAATCCCGCAGGAAATCAAGGAATTCGGGATTAAAACCCTGTGTTTCAAGATAATCGAGGTCATCATCACCAAAGCGCAGGTTCTCGATATAATCAAGGAAGTATGTAAGTCCTGCTGTGAGGAGGTATGAGCCAGCAGGGGTTTTCCTGATAAAATAATCAAAAGTGGCTTCGGGATTGCGCCCTGAATGCCAGTATGCCTGCATCATGGTTAGCTGGTACAGGTCGGTTCTTAGTGCATCTGTCATATGGTTAATATTGAGTTGGTGAGTTGTTAAAAGTTCCTGAAAAGTTGGAGCGCTTAAATTTGGAGTGTTGTTCAATTAGTGTGTATTGAATTAAAGTTCAACCTGCATACCATCAACCGCAGCAACCGTATTACTAAATATCTCCCTTGCTTTTTCCCCCGCTTCTTTTCTAAGTGGCATTGAATTGTACCTGTTCGCATCAAAGTGCACCAATGCAAGTTTCTTTGCATTTGCCTCTTTTGCGATTTGCGCTGCATCTTCGGGATTCAGGTGCGGCCAGTCACTGTTGCGCTCACCGCTCCTGAATGCACATTCCGTAATAAGTAAATCAGAATTTCTTGCCAGTATTTTTGCATTATCGCAAACCCCTGTATCAGGGCAGTAAGCAATTACCTTATTATCCAGCTCGAAACGGTAGCCCATGCATGTTGAGGAGTGGAGCAGGAACCTGCTTTCCACAGGGAATGGGAGATTATGATGCCCTTCGGAAAGCTCATTAACAGTCACTTTAAAAGGTAATTTTGAAAAGGGAACTGTGTAAGGCTCATTGATAATCCTGTCCAGAATATCCCTGGTGCCTTCCTGTCCGTAAATCGTTAGTCCCTGACTGAAGCGGAATTTAGTCAGGATGTGTAATCCTGCAATATGGTCAAAATGGGCCTGCATCAAGGATAATAAAATAGTCATCTGACTCAATAAGTGTACAAATCGTGTTTCCGGTGTCTGTGTCGTACCACCCGTTTGTACCAAGGAATGTGAGCTTCATGTATTGTGCTCATTTCATTTTGAAAAGAGAAAAGAGTTTTGTAGAATTGGATTGGACAGTGACCTTGTTTTGAAAAACATGTTATTTCGGCGATGGTGAATGAGTTTTTCTATCGTGAATTGGTTGTTTTGGCTTTTGTCAATAGGTGGGGCATGAAAATAGTAAGATGTAATAAAGTTATCATAATTTATTCAAAATCTCAGTGTATTCCTCAATATTAAGTTCGGTCTCCCTTAAAATTTCTTTTATTAATGGACGTGCTAAATCCCTTCCGGGATGATGCGGTACACTCGTAGTTTTTCCATCAAGATGTCTGTAGAACACATGACTCCTTTTTTAGCGCACCCTCTCAAAGCCAAGCCTGAACAGCAATTTCTCCATTTTTCTGGCATCGATTATCCGAAGCCTGCTCAAACGCTCACCTCAACTTTCTGGATTCCGACAAATTGAGGTAAATGTTGCTTTGTCTCAGGTTCCATCTCTTCCATGCACAGCTCAAGCACCTCTTTAAGGTTTTCTTGAAGCTCATCGAGAGTCTCTGCCTGAGTGTGGGCGCCGGGAATTCCCGGAACAATCGCCACATATAAACCTGTTTCTGGATCTTTTTCAATATATGCAGTTAATGTTGGCATGTAAACCTCGTATTTCAAATTGATTTATAGTTACTGATTTGTCTTATACTTATTTTAGCCGTAAAATTTCAATGTCAGCATGACACTTAAAACCATCATCTATCCCATCCCGGAAAACCCAACGTTCATTATACAGCGCCACCATATATGATTCCAAAACTCCGCGGACACCACCTTATATGCCTCCATTTCTTCAAAGGCGAAGGATACTCAGAAGAGTTCATAAAAAACATCTACAACGTCCTCAAGAATCAAAAAATGAAAGTGGCAGACGGTGCCGATGACATCTGCACAAAATGCCCTAACCTCGTAGAAGGAAAATGCGCCAGCCGCGAGTACTCTGACGAAGACATAAGGGCACAGGACACAGAAGCACTCAGGCTGCTGGAACTTGAACCCGGCATGGTTGTAGGGTGGCAAAACATTGCTGAGATGCTGCCTCCAATTCTTGATGAATGGCGCGCCAGGTTCTGCAATGAGTGCAAATACAGCAAAGTATGCTTTGGCTGAGTTCCCTGTTATATCCCTTTCCTGACAGCCTCAACCGGAATCTTCCCGTTATGAACAGCAGTTGCCACAAGTGCGCCGCAAACCCCAATTCCCTTAAGTGCTTCAATATCATCCATATCCCGAACCCCGCCGCCAAGCAGTATGCTGTGTTCTGATATACCGACAAGCCTGCCCAGGAAATCCGTATCAACACCAAGACCTGTGCCCACCCTGCCAAGGTCAAGAATAATAATATCCCCGATATCATAATCATTAAGCATTCTTACAAGTTCTTCAGGCTCAACCATCAGTCTGGAATCCTGTGTAAGCATCCTGCCGTTTTTTATGTCAATGCTCACGTTAATCCTGTTTCCTAACTTCTGCGCCGCTTTTTTAATCAGCTCAAACGAAGCGGTTTCTGTCCCGACAACAACCGTATCAGCAATTGCGGCGGCTGTCTCAACATCCTCCATACTTGCCGCGCCGATATCAACCATTACCGCAGTCTTTCCGGATATATTTCCAATCAGCCCGAAATTATTTCCCCTGTGCTGCAATCGGTCAAGGTCTGCAATATAAACCTCAGGCGGTTTAACAGCCGATACAATCTCCAGAGGCGCAACTGAATCACATACCCTGCTGCCCTGTACAGGCAGGTACTTTGACCGCTCGCCCTTTATGGCATGAACCGCTTTTCCTTCAAGTATATCAAGCACGAAAATAATCCGAAACATAAATGTATAAGTGCCGTTATTGGGTTTAATGATTATGAAGCTACTTGTAAGCCCTATCAATGTCGAGGAAGCAAATATATGCAGACTCGGCGGCGCTGATATTATCGATGTAAAAAACCCGAAGGAAGGTTCCCTCGGTGCCAATTTTCCCTGGATGATTCGCGCCGTGAAGGAAGCGGCAGGCGGCGTGCCTGTCAGCGCCACAATCGGTGATTTTAATTACAAGCCAGGTACTGCATCCCTTGCAGCCCTTGGTGCTGCGGTTGCCGGTGCCGAATACATTAAAGTCGGGTTATACGACATCCAGACAAAAGAGCAGGCACTTGACATGCTTACAAACATCGTCCGTTCGGTCAGGGATTTCGACAGGAACAGGAAAGTAGTAGCTTCAGGTTATTCTGATTATAAAAGAATCAATTCCATCTCACCGTTTGAACTTCCTGAAGTCGGGGCGCAAGCAGGTGTGGATGTGGTTATGATGGATACAGGCATCAAGGACGGGCGTTCCACTTTTGAATTCCTGGCAGAAGAGGAGCTTACCGGGTTCGTACAAAGTGCAAGAAATCTCGGACTCCAGACAGCTCTTGCAGGCACGATAAAATTCGAGGATATTCCTGCCCTGAAACGCATCTCTCCTGACATTATCGGAGTACGGGGATGTGTTTGCGGAGGGGACAGGAAATCATCAATTAAGCAGGAACTTGTTGAGAAACTAAAAGCTGAAATGGCTTGAAATTTGAGAGTATTGGAATAATTATTCGTACACCTTTACCACTTCATAATCAGTGGTTCTTTCCACAGGCACCCGTCCTGCATTTTTTATAAGGTAGACTAACCTCTCTTTAGTAGTATATTCAGCAGTAGTCCCGCCAGCCGCGTGCGTAATTTTTTCTTCCATCACCGTACCGTCAATATCATTGGCACCGTAATGAAGTGCAACCTGAGCCAGTTTCTCGCCGACCATTACCCAGTACGTCTTTATATTATTGACATAGCCGTTTAGCAAAAGCCGGGAGACCGCAATCATTTTCAGGTCATCAAAACCAGTCGGTGCAAATTTAACGGCACCGTTCTTTTGTAATTCCGTGTTATCAGGATGGAAACTCAATGGAATGAAGGACTGGAACCCACCGGTTTTTTCCTGTAATTTGCGAATCCTCATTATGTGGTCAACAATATCCTCATGTGTTTCTATATGACCGTAAAGCATTGTCGCATTGCTCTTTATACCGAGATTGTGCGCGGTCTCCATCACCTCAAGCCACTTTTCCCCGCTGATTTTTCCAGAGCAGAGCTGTTTCCGTATTTTTTCATTAAATATCTCACCGCCTCCGCCAGGAAGACTGGTAAGCCCTGCTTTTTTCAGGCGCAATAGGACTTCTTTTTCACCAATTCCAGTTGCCTCTGCAAGATGCGCGATTTCAACGGCGGTGAAGGCTTTCAATGACATGGAAGGATATTTTTCATGAAGCCTGGACAAGACTTCTTCATAATACTCAAAATCAAGTGCAGGATTTAGTGAACCTACGATATGCAGTTCAGTTGCTCCCATTTTTGAAGCAAATTCTGCTTTTTCCATCACTTCATCGACAGAAAGGGTAAACGCGCCTTTTTGTCCTTCTTCTTTGAAATATGCACAGAACTTACATTTTGAAGTGCACACGTTTGTATAATTTATGTGGCAATTCGACACGAACATTACCCTGTCGCCAACTGTTGTGCGGCGCACGTAATCTGCCAGCGCGCCTATGAGTGGAAGGTTCTTTGACTCCATAAGAGCCAGACCGTCTTCAAAATCGAGTTCCTCAGACGCTTTTATTTTTCCTGTAACCTGTGAAAGTTCATCCATCTGCTTGCCTTTATATGCACACAATAGATAATAGCATCGTTTGTATATTCAAGCCGGTGTTTCATGAGTTCTCATGTTTGCGGTCATACTCTTTTTTCAATTTCAGTGCATCAGTCTCAAGATTCGGGCTTTCGCATATGACAAGACCCTTTATAGCAAAATCCGAAAAAACCTTTGAAAGCTCACGGTAATTAAAATCAGATTCCTCAAACACAAGGTGGTTTTTCTCACCCTTTTCCGAATATTTGATTCCCGAAACATGGATATGCATGTCATTAAGCCCCTCCCTTCCAAGCTTATCCTCCACCTTTGCCAGGATTTGTGCAAATTCCTCTTCCGAGTTATTCCTTCCGTTTATTGCATGAAGGTGGGAAAAATCAATACACGGCAAAACCCCTTCGACTTCTGTAATTTCAAGAACCTCCTCCAGACTCCCGAACTGTGAGCCCCGCCCCATTGTCTCAACCCTGAGCGTCATGTCCACGCCTTCGTCCCTTAACTCCCCGCACATTCCGGCAAACTGGTTCCTGACTCTCTCATAAACATCCCTTTTCGGCTGTCCCTGGTAAAATGCGGCATGGATTACAACACTTTTCGCACCGCAAATATGCCCGATTCTTGCTGAGTCCATGATACGTTCACGGCTTGCGTAAAGTTTCTCGCCCTCGGCATTCAGGTTAATATAATACGGTGCATGAACGCTTAGTTTTACATCAAGTTCTTTTGCGGCTTTACCGACTTCAAGCGCCGTCTTTTCCCCCATTTTAACACCCCTGACAAACTCAAGTTCCATACAGCCAAGACCGAGTTCATGTACCTTCCTGATACCCGAAATACTGTCAGTTCCTTTTGAGCCCAACGGCGTGCCTGCCGTCCCGAAAAATAGCTTTTCCATTTTTCCTTTCAACCTTCTAATGTCGGGGGAGAATAACCATACCACGAGCCGCCCTGCTCGAAGTAATACAATGCGTTTTCAAGAGCTGATTTATGCCCTTTTTCAATACCTGACAGTTTCATGAACAGTTTCTTAACTGACTCATCTCCCGTTTTCTGCGCACCGCCGGAATAAAATTCAATAGACCTCTGTTCTGTCCTGATTCCAAGCTTAAGGACTTCATTTGTTTCTGTAATACCCATTGATTCAGGTGACTCAGGGAATATACGTCTTGCTTTTTCCCTGTTTTCCTCTGCCAGCGAACCAACATCAACCTTTGTCCCTGATATCTTTCCATATTCTTTTTCAATCATTTCCCTATGCTCCCCTTCATCACGGGAAAGTCCCCTGAACAGGGCTTTTGCACTTTCGTCCTTAACAATGTCGCTGAACAATGAATAATATTCCTGCCCGTAAATCTCAATTGATATTGCTTCTTTTAAGATGTCAAGAACCGCGCTGTTTTTATTTTCCGTATTATTCACCTAATAGTGATTAACTTCGAATGGTATAAAGATTACCGGGTATCACAGCATGCAATCATTAATACAATGGAAAACCATTTTACTTTAGATACCTTTCAGGTGCATAATGACAGACCACCCCAAAGTCAAGGACTACATGACTCATGAAGTTGATACGGTTTCCCCGGAAAATAGCGTCAAGGATGTAATAGACCTTATCAAAAAGACAGGACATCACGGCTTTCCAGTTGTAGAAGAGGGCAAGGTTATCGGGTACATATCAGCAACAAGATTGCTTGAAAAAGATTTTTCCATGAAAATTTCAGGCGTTATGAGCAGGGACATCCTTGTGGCAGATACGGAAATGGATATGAATGACGTGGCTCGTGTGCTTTTCAGGTCCGGAAAATCAAAACTTCCCGTGATTGACCAAAATGGTAACCTTCACGGCATTATTACAAATACCGATGTAATCAGGTCACAGATTGAAAAAACAAGTCCCCAGAAAGTCTGGACACTCAAGAAGACACTTGAGGCAGTACATAATATTCATATGGATGTAATCCGCGAGTCGGTAAATATAGATGAACTTGTTCCAACCCAGTCCAAGGTTTATGCCGATGAGCTAGACGGCAGGATATACGAATTAAAAAAAGGGCTTGCTGAACCGATTGTTGTAATTAAAAAGCCGAACAAGTTGATACTGGTAGACGGGCACCACAGGGTTATTGCGGCAAAGAAACTCGGTATTAAAAGCATGGATGCCTATGTTATCCCGCTTGGGAATGAGGTACAGCTTGGCATGGAAAAAACAGCAAACGCAGCCGGACTACATACACTATCTGATATCAAAATACTTGATTACGCAAAGCATCCCCTTATCCAGGTGACAAAACGCCTGAAAAAGAACGATGAAAACGGAATGGTCGGGGTCAATCAATAAATTCCAAGATTGTCAAGGATATCCGTTTTCGATATAAGCCCGATATATTCCCCATTAGCTTTAACAAGGAGCCGCCCGACTTTTTCCTTATTGATTATTGTAATAACTTCCTGAAGCGGGGTTTCACCGTCAACAGATTTGATTTCTTTTGTCATTATATCTTTAATCTTAAGACTTGTTTTCCCGCCTGCAAGTGTTTTCCCGATGTCCGTAAGAGTAACTATCCCGACTATTTCGTTCTTATCCTGGACAGGCGCGCCGTGGATTTTATTCTCTGATAAAATCCTTGAAGCTTCCTGTATCGTAGCGTTTGCAGGAATCAAAATCGGTTTTCTTTTGATATAACTTTTAACGGGTTTTTTCGGGAGGGAAATCATCTCGCTAATGTAAAATAATATGGTATTCGCTGTATCGTCCCTGCCCATAACCTCGCCTTTTATTACAAGCTTGTTTACGGCTGTCGGACCAACTGTTATAATATCTCCCACATCGAATGATTTTATATCGCCTATGACATGCACTGTGGCATTGCACAGGTCAGGATGCCTGACAGTTGTAAAACTTATCTGCGATGCTGTTGCATTCGGGATAATTTCATTGTTATGTTTTATGGGTACAGCAGTTTCTTTGTCCATTTCGGAAAGGCTGAGCGCATGGTAGGTCGCACCTGTCGGCTTATAGCCGCCTTTTGGTCCGGGAACTCCTTCAACCAGCCCCAGTGCCTTGAGGGATTGCATCTGGTTCCTGACCGTTCCAGGATTCCGGTCTATAACTTCAGCAATATCCTCCCCTTTCGCGGCTTGCTTTTTTGTCCTGTATAAATTAATTAAAGTAATTAATATTTCTTTCTGGATTGGTGTAAGTTCCATGTGATTCTAACTCCTCCTGAAATTGATATGTCTTTTAGTAATATATAACCATTGATGATGATAGTTATTTCACTTAAATTTCATGTACAATTCAATTATAAGTTAGTTATAATTGAATTGTTATTATAGTATTAGTCTCCTTTTTTAATATACTCGTTTAAATCCTTCATTTTTGCCAGTCTGTTAACAATTTTTATCCGATATCATAAATGTATTAATTAACCATTAAGTTAACTATGGTTATTATGGGGAAGGGAAATTTCCATAATATCTAAAATCCGGCAGAATACACACTACTTTTTCTTCTCCCACTTCTCAAGATACATTACCTCAGATAGTGTTTTTCCGCGTTTAATCTCATCCCTTATCCTCCGCTCGTTTTTCTCAACTTCCACAGCCCGCCGTGCAATCTCATATCCCCGCTCCTTAGGCACGACCACAACGCCGTTATCATCCCCTATTATAAAGTCACCCGGACGTACAACCTGGCTGCCGCACTGGATTTCCGCATTAATTTCCCCTAATCCTTTTGGTTCACCGGCATTAGGCATTATAGATGCCGCAAAAACCGGGAATTTTAAAGGTCGTATATCGTCAACGTCCCTGACAGCACCGTCTATTACAACGCCAGCCACGCCTTTATTGATAGAACTTAACGAAGCAAGCTCACCCCACGGCGCCACATGCGGGCTTCCGTTATAGATTACAATGACATCGCCTTTGCCTGCTACGTCAATAGCCTCAACTGTTTTTGCCCAGTCGCCCTCGAAAGTCTGTACTGTGACCGCACGCCCAACCATTTTCAAGCCGGGAAATATTGAACGGATGTTCCTCATTGCGCCTTTCCTGTGCATGGCATCCGAGATATTTGGTGTGGATACTGTTTTTAGCAATTCAAGTGTCTTTTCCTCAATGGGTTTTTCAGTTTTCCTCCTTATTTCCGGGGCATCCATGCTCTGCCTGATTGCGCGCGCGGAATCTGTAACACTTGATGAACGGACGATGTTCCCTCCAACAATAACGATACTTGCGCCTGATAAAACGGCTTTGGCTGCACTTTCGGCATCAATACCGCCTGCAACCGCAATCGGTACATCGATGTCCAGATTCACGAGGATTTTAATCGGGTCTTCACCAACCATCTGCTGGTCGATGCCGACATGGATATTAATGTAATCAAGCCCAAGCCCTGCAAGTTCTTTGGCTCTTTTTGCAGGGTCGCTTACTGAAATCAAATCTGCCATGAGCCTGACACCATACTTGCGCGCAGCCCTGACTGCATCCTGTATTGTTGAATTGTCAGCACCGCCAAGAATTATTATGATGTCGGCTCCTGCTTTTGCTGCCATTTCGACCTCAATTGCTCCGGTGTCCATGGTTTTCATGTCGGCAAGGATGGTTTTTCCGGGAAATGCTGCTTTTAACTGCCTGATCACATCCATGCCCTCGCTTTTTATTAAGGGCGTGCCTGCTTCTATCCAGTCCACGCCGCCTTCTACGGCTTCTTTTGCAATCTGGATGGCGCGCTCGGCTTCTAAAACATCGAGGGCTACCTGAAGTACGGGCTTAATGAAATTCACCTTTGTATTAATTGGTGTGTATTACTAAAGCTTTAATGGTTTTCCATGAATTCCATGAATATAACTGGCGCTCCCATAACTACAAAGAAAAAAATATAAAGTCTAAACGGGTTTATAAGATTAATAACAGGAGAATCCACCATAATATCCATTACCAACCTCTCAAAGATATTCGGCACAAATATCGTCCTTCGGAATATCAACCTTGAAATAAAAAAAGGCGAGTTCCTGACCATATTCGGTCCGAACGGTGCAGGAAAAACAACCCTCGTTAAAATAATGTCCACCCTCGTAAGCCCGACATCCGGAAAGGTTCTAATCGACGGGCTTGACATCAAGGAGAAACCAATCGAGATAAGGAAAAAAATCGGTGTAATCTCCCACGAAACATACCTTTACCATGAACTCACGGCAGCTGAAAACCTCAGGTTTTTCGGGAAGATGTACGATGTTTTGGATACAGAAGCCAGAATTGACGAACTTCTCGAACAGGTAGGGCTGAAATACAGGAAAAACGACAGGGTCGGCACATTTTCACGGGGCATGAAACAGCGCCTCTCGATTGCCCGCGCCCTTATACATGACCCTCCAATTTTATTCCTCGACGAACCTTACACAGGTCTTGACCAGCATGCCAGTGCCAATTTTGACAGGATATTATCCGGCACGAACGCACATGACAAGACCCGCGTCCTCATTTCCCACGATATAGAGCGGGGCATCTGCCTGTGCAGCAGGGCAATCATACTGGCAAACGGGCACATTGCCCATGAAATGAATGAAAGTGAACTTGGCGACCTGCTCCAGTGCGAAGCACTTTACGAGAATCTCGTTGAGGAGAGAAAATGAAATTCCTCCACATTGCATGGAAAGACTTAAAAGCCGAGTTCCGCACCAAGCAGATGCTGAATTCCATGATGATATTCGCGTTTCTTGTTATCGTTATTTTCAGTTTTGCATTCGGGAACGAAGCATCCATATATGTATCAGTAATTGACAAGAAAATAGTTGACCTGCTTGCACCAGGCATGCTCTGGATAGCGTTTACCTTTGCAGGAATGCTCGGTCTTTCAAGGTCGTTTGCAGGGGAAAAAGAAGACGGATGCCTTGAAGGGTTAAAGCTGTGCCCTGTGGACAGGAGTGACATCTATAACGGTAAGGTCATTTCCAATGCGGTTTTGATGTTCCTTATGGAGATTACGACAATTCCTGTATTTGTCGTTCTTTTCAGCTATGAAATTAAGAATATCCCTGGCTTGCTGCTTGTTGTTTTACTCGGAACTCTTGGCTTTATTTTCGTTGGAACACTGCTCTCTGCTCTCACTGTGAACACACGAACACGTGAAATACTGCTTCCGGTTATCCTTTTTCCGGTGCTTCTTCCTGTGATACTTTCTGCTGTAACTGCCACTGGAGTAATGCTCGCAGCAGGTTCCATCTCTGAAATAGCAGGAGAGTTGCAGATACTGGCAATCTATGATGTAATTTTCTTTATAGTGGCGCAGCTCGTATTCGAGTACACTATTGAAGACTGAAATGTTTGAAAGATACCCAAATGGATAATATTATTACAAATCACGCAAATTCAATCAGGAGATAACATGCTAAAAAAAATACTGTATTCACTCACAACCGTTTTATTGCTGGTTTCGATATATCTTGTGTTCTTCTACGCACCCATCCCGATTAATCCTGCCACGGCAGGCGGAGACCCTGCCAACTTCAAGATATTCTATTTCCACCTGCCTATTGCAATATCTGCTTATCTTGCTTTTGCAATCGTTTTTATCTCAAGCATCATGTACCTGAAAACCAAGGAGCAAAAATGGGATATCAGGGCGCTGTCTGCTGCTGAAGTGGGAGTTATTTTTGCATTCCTGACACTTGCAAGCGGCTCGATATGGGCGCGTTCTGCATGGGGCGCTTACTGGGTGACATGGGATGTAAGACTCAATACCTCGCTTGTCCTTTTCCTGATATACATATCTTATTTAATGGTCCGCCAGGCTGTCGAGGAACCTGAAAAAAGAGCCAGGTTATCAGCAGTTTTCGGGATAGTGGGATTCCTGGGTGTGCCATTGAGTTTCATGTCAATCAGGCTCTGGAATAAAACAACAGTACACCCGATTGCCGAACTTAATTACAATACGTTCAGCCCGCTTTTAACCACGTTAATTATTAACTTTGCAGCGTTTTTCCTGCTTCTGGCATCCCTTATAACACTAAGGATAGGGATTGAACTCTTAAAAGAAAAAGGAAATGAACTGAAAAGAAAACAGAATATTTAAAAAATAAAAAAATTAAGAGGCAACCGTACCGGGTTCTGCCTCTACTTTTGTCTTCCTGACTTCAACCCTTCTCAGGGGATAAACAGGTTTAACGTCGTGGTAAATGCTTGCGGCAATTTTACCGGTAACGGCGTCCTGGATGAACTGTACCATGTCCATCTCTTTTGCCTTTGCCTTTACAACATTATTCATTATCTGGCGAATGGATTTTATCTGGTTAGCCCGTGCTCTTTTTATAGTATAGCACGATGGTTTTACCCTTAATACATAGCCGTCTTTCGTGGTTACGGTGAGGTTGGTATCAATTGTTGACGAGTTCCTTTTTACAAGTGAGCGAAGGTAGTCGTTTGTCAACTGGTGTCCCACGAATTTCGTGTATGCGGAATCGCCGCCGACACTCTCAACTTTCAAACTTAATTTTATGTTCTGTTTTGAATAATCATTGGTTATTTCGCCAAGGGTTGTTTCAAGAATTCTCCCGATTAATTTTTCGGGTTCATCAGCTACGGTTTCTCCGATATTGGTTTTACCGAGCATCTCAGGTGATACGATATTGTACCATTGTTTTGCTTTCCAGCCTTCTTTTACTGCCAAATATTTTCCTCCAAGTTAATGTGATTTAAAATCGTGAAATCTGTTCACAGAAGTATAGCTTAATAAAGCAGTCAATACTTAATACTTTTGGATAAGGCACCGTCTGGCAGCCAAAAGAACGACATACTTAAATCTAATCAGGATAATCCAGAGTTGCCCACCATGCGGGGGTAACCAAGCGGCCAAAGGTGATAGACTCAAGATCTATTCTCGCAGGAGTTCGAGGGTTCAAATCCCTTCCCCCGCATATTATGATTTAACTAATTTTAATAACTTCAAACCGATAATTTTATATCATCCCCGCCTGAAACTATATCTATAAATGATTCTGCTAAAAGCCGTTCCAGATGCGCTTAACCAGGTATTCTTAAAAAACCAGTATGGGGTGTAAATCCTTGGAAGACTCTGGATTTTATAATATGTGCAGGGCTTGTGGCTGGTTTGACCCTGCCTGCGATAAATGCGAATTACACGGCATGGTAAAACCAGATGATTCGATTTGCCACAGCTTTATCCTTGCTGAAGAGTAAAGGAAACCTAATCCAGAAACAGATGTCAGGATAAATAACCAATCCAGTCCATACAGGAATAGATTAACAAATGCATGAAATATCCATTGCCGGAGCCATTGTAGATACTGTTATTGATACTGCAAATAAAAACAATGCGCAAAAAGTTGATGAAGTATTTATTGAAATAGGCGAACTTACAGCCCTTAACACAGACCAGTTAAAATTCATCTTCGAGACCATCACAAAAGGAACCGTGGCTGAAGGCGCTAAATACAATATCGAGACAATCAGCCCGTTAATTGAGTGCAAAAAATGTGAGTACAAAGGAAAAATCAAATACTTCGAAAAACTACACTTTTTCCTTCCAGCCATTAAGTGCCCTGATTGCGGCGAAACAGATGTGGAAGTTACAGCAGGAAGGGAATGCTGCGTCAGGAAAATAAAAATATCATGAGTTGCCAGCCAATCACATATAATATCCTGCAAAACATTTATCAGGATTGCAAATAAGAGGGAATTGCATGAAGCTCTTTGCCCCATCTCCTGGTCATATTAACAGCCTGAAAGAGCTGCTTACCGAGAACGATAAGATATACTCCATATTCATGGCTGGTTCCCCTGATTATATCGGCACCGGACGGAGCAATCTCGCATCGCCTGAACTTGAGGAAATCGCTGAACAGGTAGAATATGCCCATAAAAAAGGCGTAAAGGTCGAGATGGTGCTTAACTCAAGCTGCATGGGAGGACGGCAGCTTACGCCAGAGGGCTACAGGACAAACCACTGGTATATAGAGAAACTGGTAGACCTTGGTGCTGACTCGATTGTTGCAGCCGACCCATACCTGATTGAGATAATGGCACGGGATTTTGATGTTGAAGTCGTGACATCCGTGCTTGCTTTTGTGGACTCGCCCCAAAAAGCTGAATTTTTCGAGAACCTGGGGACAGATTCAATCGTTATTGATTCAAATGTAAACCGTCATTTTGACGTGCTGGAAGCAATACGGGATTCTGTTGACTGCGAACTCAGGCTGCTTGTCAATGAAGGATGCCTTTACCGCTGCCCGTTCAGGTATGCCCATTTCAATTTCTTTTCGCATGCTTTTGGTCCTGAACCGAGACCGAATGTCCTTGATGATTATTATTACTACAAATGCCTCGAATTGAGGATTGTCAACCCCGAACTTATAATAAAATCGCCTTTTATCAGACCCGAAGACCTGAAGCAATATAAAGAAATAACAGATGTGTTCAAGATAGGCGGCAGGACTCATTTTGTTGACTGGATACTAAACTGCGTTAATGCATATCATAACGAGAGCTATGACGGGAATCTCATGGATTTGCTGGACTGTCCCAAGGATTTGAAGGATTTGTTCTACATACCCAACAAAAGCCTTGACGGTGTCCTTGAACAACAGTGGATGAACTGCAAAAAGGTTTGCAAACAGTGCGGTTACTGCCAGAAGCTTACTAAAAAAGTAACACAGGTTTATGAAAAAGGCGGGACTGAGTTTGAAACACTCAAGCCATGGGAAAATTACACGGTGAAAACATGAGCACAGCAGAACTTTTAAAAAATCGGTCAGAATTTGAAGAGAAACTCAGGAAACTGTTAGCAAGACCCGTGCTTCTGACAGAGCTTGATATGTTCGCCCTGCCGTGCGGTTGCAGCGGCATCACGGCAAATATAAGGGGGCTTGAAGTGGATGACCTTGATGTGTTTGAGGCACAGATACTACCCATACTAAAGGAAATGGCAGAAGCTCTTGATGTTAAGCCATCAGTAACCTTTGCGCGGCTTGTCCCGGGAAGTTCCATTGTGGCATCAGTTAACTGGAGGACACTGTGCAACAGGTGTTATCCCGAGTTTGCAAAAGGACAGGGTAAAACACCACGCCCAGACCTTTATTTGCTGCAATTTGATAAACGGAAATAATTTCTTTGGGAATTATTATAACTTAAAAACCCGAATGCCAAACATATAGTAAAGTATATATATAATTAGGGATTTTACTATATATTATAGGTGACGTTATGGAATCGATCAAACTTAGAATAAAAAGGAGGCTTGAATCCTACATTGAACTTGATATCAAAGGTATCAGGAAATTTATTCTAAATATGCTGTTAAAAATAAAAACAGTAACAGTCGATAGCTTGTACCAGAAACTTAAAACTGAGTTCAAGGTTTCCTACAGTGCGGTTGCCTCAACGCTGGGTTATATCCATTCAAAACTCGGTATTCTTCATGCCCGTAAGGAGTCTTATAAGACACCTATCGAGTACTCCCTTAAGGAGGAATACATGGATTTAATCAAAGAAGCACTGACGAAAACTTCGGCTAATACTGCATAAGGCGAATCTCATTATTGAGGTTAATAATACGCTGGACTATCTTCTCATCAAGCTTTTTGTGTCTTAATCTGGAAACTATATCATCCAGTGTACATACTTTTGAGCCGCAAATGAGATTATCAGCATGCGCCACGAGCTTTTCTTCTATAGAAACAGGCATGTAATCCTTTTCCGGAAGCCCTTGTAAAAGAGCCTCTTCACATGGAATCCCGCCGCCGATATGCCTTTCAATAATATTCACGATTTTTTCATCAAGCCCGTTTTCAAGAGCTATCGCCGCACCCTCAACCGCATGTCTTAAACCGTGTGTTTTAGACCTGCCAATATCATGAAGAAGCGCGCCGATATACACGGCATCGATATCAATCCCGATAAAATCGTCTTTCGTTAGAGAACATTCTAATATATTTTCTGAAAGCTTTCTTGCATATGTGGCAACCGCAATGCAGTGGTCAATAACATCGGATGAACATCCTGATTTTTCAAGAAGGGCTATTGCATCACTTTCATTCAATAAGAAGCACCTGTTAGCTCCTTAAGCTCTGAAATCCTTTTATTCAGGGCTTCAATTGTCGGTTCGTTGTCCTGGTATACCAGTTGTCCGCCGCATATTGGGCAAACAAATTCCATTTCTGTGGCATCATCAAAAAGCAAGCGTGCGCAGTTCTTTTCACAAACATAAAACACTTTATCTTCTTCAAACTCAAGTTTTGTCTTAAGGTTTTTCAAAAGTTTTTTTGACTCAATATCAAGCTGGCGATTAAGGTGACTCAGGTCAAGCTTCCATAAATATGTAAGCCATCCACTGTCGGTATCCCGCTCCCTGCGATAACCTGCAAGCCTGTTTTCATATAATATAAAAAGCGTCCTTCTGACAATATTCAAAGAAACACCGGTAGCCTCTGCTATTTTCTCATCGGTAATTTCGCCGCTTGGCATATCACGAACAACCTTATACCCTTCTTCCCCAACAAGATTCATAAAATAGCCAGCTATAACAGTATCATTTAAATCAACCAAAAATATCACCTACCCATTTCTGTTTTTATATGTCATTAAGCTTACGTCAAATTCTTCACGTAACAGGAGGATTTTTTAATCCTTCCAAAAACATCATCTCTCGTTTTTCCGGTTTCAACCAGGGTTGCCACAGGGTCATCCGGTGCAATAACACTTCCTGGTCGCGGTACATCTGCTGCCCTTCCCTTTTCCATACAATTTTCAAGGATTCCCGATATTCTATTGTCAATAACCATTTTCCTGTCAGCGAAAACTATACTCCTTGCTGCAAAACACGATGGGGCAAGAGGTTCTGGAAGTATACCTTCAAATGATTGTACATGCGACTGGAAGATGTTAATTCCTGTTGCCAGTTCAACAGTATCCATGCTTCCCTGGAAGCGCGCATTGACCTCAATAACAACCGGTCCGTCTTCAGTCATAATAAAATCCACGCCGTTAGAACCGACCAGACCGAACTCCTCAGCAATCTGGGTTGCATACCCTGTCATCTCGTTATCGAATCCTGAATGGAAAGGTGTGATATTACCGCAATAAGCAAACGGCATCCTGGTAAGCCAGGGCACTCCTATCAACTGCTCGTTAAGAGCCAGAACGACCGCCTCGTCCCCATTCCCTATCAACGAAGCGCTGCACGGTATCCCGGTTACGAATTCCTGTGCCATGAAGTCCCTTGTATCATTCCTCTCCATGAACAGCTCTAATTCATCATCGTTTTTAACAATAATATTCAGTATCCCTCCTGCTCCGCGTATTGGTTTTACCATCAGGGGAAATGTGAGTCCCGATACCCGGTCCATCGGTGCGGTTTCAGGGTGCGGGATGCCCATAGATTTGAATTTTGCTGCGATGTTTAATTTATCACCCATCACATTAATGATTTCCCGCGGGTTATTCAGTATATTCTTAAAGTCCTGTTTCTCAAAACCAGCCCCCAGCACAACAGCATCAACATCGCCAAATGATTCGGCAAGTTCGTATAATTCCCCATCCGTAACTTCCCCGAAAATACGCGATTCATCGGCGCATTTTAGCATATCGATATCCCCGAACTGGTCAAGGGCAAAAACCGTATATCCGGCTCTTTTTGCCGAACAGGCAAGATTCCGGGTACTTCTTCCAATAACAAGGACTTTCATCTGCCTTTAACCTCTTTCCCGACTCTTGCCGGTACGATTTCAAGCTCACCGCCCACAAATTCGGTTTTTAACGCCTCATTACCATGCATGGTCTGAAGCCTGTCAAGAACCACAGCAAGCGCCGCAACCTCGGAATGGGGCTGGTTGCCGACAGCAACGTTCCAGTCAGCCAGTTCATAAATCTCAGGGGGAACCTTTTCAGCACCCACAACAACCATCAGGTTATCAGTTGTTATCTCACCAGACACATCCGGCAGGTTCATGCCGTACATGGTAAGATGGAGCACCTTGCCGCCGCTTTCTTTCCATTTATTAATCTCGCTTTTCCAGCTTTTGATTCTTTTAACATAGAAAGAACCGCCCCACCTCTCAGCTATATCATTTATGCTTTTCTCGATACCGCTGTCTTCTGATGCAAGAAGCATCCCTTCTGCACCAAGCGCCCGTGCCGTCAATCCCACATGGGTGGTTATACGCTGGTCACGCTGGGGGCGGTGCCCGAGTCTTAATATTATTATTTTCATAATTTTAATCAATCAAATGTAAATGGTTTCACCGTTAGCAGGAGCAACTGACCTGACGCCAAACTCCTCACTTATCCAGTTTGCAAATTCTTCTGTCTTATCTCCGTGAACAGGTAAAACGGTTTGCGTGCCGTTATCACAGAATTTCCGAACCACGTCCCTTAGCTCTGAGTCGCCGCAGTGAGCCGAGAAATCGTACAGTTCAAGCCTGCAATTAAGATGGGTAATACTGCCATCAATCTCCACATAACCGCTGTCAAGCGCCTTCCTCCCGTTAGTACCTTC
Source organism: Candidatus Methanoperedentaceae archaeon HGW-Methanoperedenaceae-1 (assembly GCA_002839545.1). Taxonomy (GTDB): domain Archaea; phylum Halobacteriota; class Methanosarcinia; order Methanosarcinales; family Methanoperedenaceae; genus Methanoperedens_A. Next base: position 32,840 of record PGYG01000018.1, on the reverse strand, counting down.
TGCCTGGTACCCGGTAAGGTGTATTTTTGATTTCGGGTCATCGTACATCTGGCTCAAATAATAAAGGACTGGACCGCCGTTTAGCATACCAGCACTTGTGACAATTACCGAGGGTTCCCTTATTATTTCCCTGCGCTTTTCCCGTTGTACGATATTTGATTTCCTGAATACCTGGTTAAGTCTGTCAATATCACGAACACTCTCAGGTGACCTTTTTATCAGGTTAAAAACATCCGCACCCATGCCGTCAACGTATGCATGAATGCCATATTTTTGCAGTAACAGCATCATCTCCTGCGTCCTGCCGACCCCGAAAACTGGAACTATCGCCCTGCCGCCAATATCCAGTGTATCCCTTATCGATTCTATAAACCTTTCTTCCAGCACTTTTCTCGGTGTATGGTCCCTGTTAAAATACGTACTTTCAATTACCAGTATATCACTTTCGGGATAATCC
>PGYG01000018.1:30264-32197 GCA_002839545.1 Candidatus Methanoperedentaceae archaeon HGW-Methanoperedenaceae-1 | reverse complement strand
TCCATGAGGTTCGGGACAAGCCCGCAGTGGTCAAGGTGTCCGTGCGAGATAATGACGCTTTTCGGACGAAGCCCGTTTAAGGGAAATGTCGGCGGGTCTGTGAGCTTGATTCCGTAATCAAGAAGCAGTTCATCATTGACTAGAACCGCTGACCTCCCCACTTCTCTTGCGCCGCCCAGGAATTTGATATAAATATTATCACCTCGCATAGTTCATGTAAAATGTTTTTTCTAATTATTACAATGTATTATATAATCATATGACTGGAAAATATAATTACCTAATTTGTATCCAGGATATTAATTAAGTAACTAATTAGTTATCTAATTTGAATTTAATTGAAAACATCCGATAAACTTCATATATCTTAATAACATTATATTGCAAGACCCTGTTATATAAATGAAAATTCCTGTGTCAGAGGGTGTATTATTTGGTGGAACAGGAAAAATACGGAGAAGACTGATAATGTCAAAAATAAAAGTCGCAATCATTGGTGTTGGAAACTGTGCATCTTCACTTGTTCAGGGAATAGAATATTACAAGAATCGCAAGGATGACGAGAAGGTACCGGGACTCATGCATGTCAATCTCGGAGGGTACAGGATAAGCGACATTGAGTTCAGTGCGGCTTTTGATATTGATATAAACAAGGTTGGAAAAGACCTTAGTGAAGCAATATTTGCAAAACCGAATAACACTTATAAATTTTCGGATGTGCCTCAACTGGGAATAGAAGTCCAGCGCGGCATGACGCATGACGGGCTTGGTAAATACCTGTCACAGATAATTAAAAAACACCCGTCCCCCACTGTTGATGTGGCGCAGGTGCTGCGGGATACGGAAACTGATGTTGTGATTAACTACCTGCCTGTCGGGAGCGAGTTTGCAACAAAATGGTATGTTGAGCAGGTACTTGAAGCAGGATGTGCTTTTATCAATTGTATTCCAGTATTTATCAACAGCCAGGAACGATGGCAGGAGCGGTTCAGGAAAAAGAACCTCCCTATTATCGGCGATGATATAAAATCACAGGTCGGTGCAACTATCGTGCATCGGGTTCTGGCAAACCTGTTCAAGGACAGGGGCGTAAAGCTTGAGCGTACATCCCAGCTAAATGTAGGCGGGAACACGGATTTCCTGAATATGCTGGAACGTGAGAGGCTTGAATCCAAGAAGATTTCCAAGACACAGGCAGTGACTTCCCAGATTCCTTATGATATGGGTGAAGGGAATGTGCATATCGGACCAAGTGATTACGTTGCATGGCTTACTGACAGGAAATGGGCTCATATCAGGCTTGAGGGGACGACATTCGGGGATGTGCCGCTGAATATTGAACTGAAACTTGAAGTGTGGGATTCACCGAACAGCGCAGGCGTTGTTATTGATGCTGTGAGGTGTGCTAAAATCGGGCTGAATAGGGGTCTTGGCGGCTCGCTTGTCGGACCGTCTTCTTATTTCATGAAGTCGCCGCCTGAGCAGTTCCCTGATGATGTGGCTCACAGGATGGTCGAAGAATTTATAAAAGGTTGAATAAACTATTACAATACCTTTATATTCCAGCCAATTAATATAAAAAGACCATGAGGAGCTCAAAACTCACCCGTAAGACGAACGAAACCGACATCGAACTGAAAATAACCATTGACGGTTCAGGCAACACGGATATAAACACGGGCATAGCTTTTTTTGACCACATGCTGAACTCATTTGCAAGGCATGGCTCCTTTGACCTTACAATAAAAGCATCCGGCGACCTCGGCGTTGACGACCACCACACAATAGAAGATGTGGGTATCACACTCGGAAGCGCCATCAACAAGGCTCTTGGCGACAAGAAAGGCATCGAGAGGTTCGGTGAAGCGCGCATACCAATGGACGAGGCTCTTGCATCGGCAGCCGTGGATATAAGCGGGCGGAGTTTCCTTGT
>PGYG01000018.1:28437-30155 GCA_002839545.1 Candidatus Methanoperedentaceae archaeon HGW-Methanoperedenaceae-1 | reverse complement strand
ACAAAAGGCGTCCTTTAGCTTTAGCTATTTCAGGAAACTTCCTGCAATAAAAGCCAGCAAGCCAAAAAACATTGCTGTCTTAAAATATTTTGATGACTTGGCAGGCTGCCTGTCCATTATCAGGTACACGGCATACAGGAAGAACACATCAGCAAGAGCAACGGCAATCAGGTAATTTTCGTTGAAAAGGGAGACAAGGTACGGTATAGGGCTTAAAATTACAGCCATAACACCTACAAGGGACGCAATGTATGCAGAGTGGCGCTCGCCTATCCTGACAGGCAGTGTCACTGCGCCGTCTTTCCTGTCCCCTTCTATGTCCTCGATGGCTTTTACGATTTCACGTGCAAGGGTTGCAAGCATCGAAAGCAGGAAAAGGACACCTGTTACCTCAATGCCCTTCATACCATACGCAGAACCGCCAAACAGGAATGTTGAGCCGCTAAGGTAAGCAACAGTAAGATTTCCGATAAAGACTTTCCGCTTTAAGGAGCTTGCATAAAAATAAAGAAGAAACGAGTTAAAAACAGCAATCAGTAAAGGAACCTGCCAGTCACCGATGAAATTGGAAACCATGATTCCAGCTGCGAATAATACTACTGCTGCCCTGAATGCCGAAACTCCCGAAATCCTGCCTGACGGGATGGGGCGGTCAGGGCGGTTTATTGCATCGATATTTGCATCAAAATAATCGTTAATTGCATTCCCCGCCCCTGTCGCAAGAAATACCGTCACGAAAACAGGCAGCATCCATACTATCTGGGACGGCGGCGCGCCTGTGGCAGTGTATGCTATGGCAGCACCGACAACAGCAGCCAGTCCTGCCATGGCACAGTTGCGGTACCTTATAAGCTCAATATAAACATTCATCAATCCCCGCGCCCAACATCCAGCATCATGTCAAGGGCTTTTTTGGCTTTCACCCTTGTACTTTCCGGGACTTTTATTACATGCTCGTTATTCTCAAGTGCCCTGATAATACTGCCCAGTGTATTCATCTTCATGTTCGGACAGACTGCATATCGTGTTGCAGTAATGAATATTTTGTCCGGGTTTTCAAGGTTTAACCTGTGGATAAGCCCGAGTTCCGTGCCTATTATGAATTCCCTTGACCCTGACTGGCTGGCATATTTTAACATCCCCGAAGTACTGAGTACCTTATCAGCAAGCTCCACTACTTCAGGTCTGCATTCCGGATGGACAAGTATTTCCGCATCAGGGTGGTCTTCCTTTTCCAGCAGGATGTCACCTGGCAGTATCAGTTCGTGTGTCGGGCAATACCCGTTCCAGGGAATGATTTTCTTCTCAGTGTGTCCTGCAACGTATGATGCAAGGTTCCTATCAGGGACGAAAATAACCTCATCCTCGTCTAGCGAGTTAACGACCTTAATGGCATTAGCAGACGTACAGCATATATCGCTTTGCGCCTTCACGGCAGCCGATGTATTTACATAACATACAACCGCAGCATCAGGGTGCTTTTCTTTTTCTTTCCTTAGTGATTCCGGGGTAATCATGGCAGCCATCGGGCACTGGGCGCTTAATTCAGGCATCAGGACGGTTTTTTGCGGGCTAAGGATTGCAGCGCTTTCTGCCATGAAATCCACTCCGCAAAATACTATAACATCTGCGTCCTGTGAGGCGGCTTCCTGGCTCAGTCCGAAAGAATCACCTACGAAATCAGCAATGTCCTGCACATCACCGCGCTGGTAATTGTG
>PGYG01000018.1:18641-28357 GCA_002839545.1 Candidatus Methanoperedentaceae archaeon HGW-Methanoperedenaceae-1 | reverse complement strand
TACCGCTCGCAGGAACGCAGGAACCCTGCAAACGAAACCGATGCCTGATGCGTATGCATGTAGCTCGCAATGGTATTGTGCTCAATAAGACCGTCTTTCCTGTCCAGGATACCTTTGCCGCGGCGCATATGATAAGCAAATCCTGCATCCCTGTCACATTCTGTTACTGAATAGTGGAACTCGTGCCCCTTTATCACACTGCCTCTTACTGCAAACGCCGTATCACAAACTGATTCGGCTTCCGTGTATCCGAGCGCCTGGAGTTTTTCCGTCATCCTTGAACTTGCGGGCAGGATGCCAGCCATTTTATACGTCCTGTCAGTTTCAAGCTCCCCGCCAAGATACATCAGCGCCCCGCACTCGCCTATAATCGGCATGCCGTCTTCTGCTGCTTTTTTTATGCTGTGGCGCGTTCCTGAAGCTTCAAGTTCACCAGCGTGTAACTCAGGGTATCCGCCACCAAGGTAAATGCCGTCAACATAAGGAAGTTTGTCACCCATCGGGCTGAAAAAAACAATTTCAGCGCCAAGACTTCTCAGTTCATCAAAGGAATCCTGATAGTAGAAACAGAACGCGCTGTCCCATGCAATGCCAACTCTTGCATTGAATTTTCCATCAGGTTCCGGAATTTTAACATCGGGTGGAATGAACCCTGATGCTATTGATTTTACAGCATCCATGTCAACATGTTTCTCGATAAAGCCTGATAGAACGGATATGTCCTGCTGCACCTCATCTGCCATGTGAAGACCAAGATGGCGCGACTGGATTGTGATGTCTTTTGATTTCGGGAGCGCACCGACAACTGGTATTGTGATTCCCGCGCCCGTAAGTGAATCCTTTATAAGCCTGAGATGGCGTTCACTTCCGATATTGTTCAGGATGATGCCCCTGATATTCACCCTGTCAAATTCAGTAAAACCTTTTACGACGGCTGCAATGCTTCGCGATGCGCCGTGGGCATTGATTACAAGTAATACGGGTACATCCAGGATTTTTGCCACATGGGCAGTACTTGCGGTTTCCGTGGAGTCAAGACCGTCATACAGCCCCATCACACCTTCTATCACGCAAAAACCTGCATCCGATGAAGCGCGGGAGAAGGTTTCAAGAACGCCTTTTTCACCCATCATGTAGCTGTCAAGGTTCCTTGACGGGCGGCCGCATATTGCTGTATGGTGGGACGGGTCGATAAAGTCAGGTCCGACCTTGAAGGGCTGGACTTTGTATTTCCTGCCAAGGGCTGCCATCAGTCCCATAGCTACCGTTGTTTTACCAACGCCACTGCCTGTTCCGGCTATGAGGATAGATGGTGTTGTGTTAATGGATTATCACTGGTTTGATAATGGCTTTAAAGGTAATAAGTTTCATTGGTGGTTTTTAAGTATGCTGGATTATACTTATGTGTATAACTTAAATAGTTTTAATTACAATGTCCTGATTATGTGCCATGTAACTGCTGAATTGAAGAGATGGGGCAATTCCCTTGGAGTTATCATACCCAAAGACAAGGTTCTTGAGCTGGGTCTTTCTGAAAATGATACCATTGATGTTGATATCATGAAAAAGGAAAAAATAAGCGGGTTTGGTCTGGCAAAGGGGAAACAGGCTTTTAAAAGGGAAAAGCCGGAACATGAAGACCTGTGGTGATATGGTGTATTTAATTGATACCTATGCATGGGTTGAGTATTTCCTTGGTTCGGAAAGGGGTGAGAAAGTTAAGGAAATAATCGAGGATGAGAATAATACAGTCATTACACCTGAATGCTGCCTGGCTGAAATTAAAGGGTGGGCAATCAGGGAAAACCTGGATTTTGAAGAACTTTACAGGATTGTCAGGATAATTTCAAGTATCCGGTGTGTGATTACAAAGGACTGGCTGGATGCTGCATCGCTCAGAAGCGATATGAGGAATAACATGAAAGATTTTGGTATGATTGATGCCCTGATTGTTGCCCAGCAGAAACGAATGGGGGCTGAAGTGGTCAGCGGGGATGCACATTTCAGGGGGCTTAATGGGGTTGTGTTTGTATGAAAGGGTATTAGGATTAAGATTTACTTCATGACTTAACCTTCTCCTTCACCATCCCCACACCAATTTCCAGCGCCTCGTCAATCTTGCCAGCATCAGTGCCGCCGCCAACAATTTGACATTTAACGCTTAATAATCATATCAGTTTCTCTTTCAATAAGATTTCAAAAACCTCATCTATAAACTCTTCTGGTGTCACATCATTCGCTCCGTCACCGGTTGTATCATGGACCTTTGAATCCCCGAACGTATGGCGATGCCAGTTACCGCCTACACAATCCCTGCCATACAATCGTTTATCCCAACCCACAAGTACAAAATTAGAGGTATTAGATGCCTGATTGAAATAAAACTGTATATAAACCGTACCTGATATTTCAATTCTGGCTTTTACAGCATTATCTGTTTTCACCAAAATCCTTGGTTTTAACAGATATTTTGAAGCAGCTTTTTCAAGAGCATCAATAAAATCAGCGAGTTTCATGAGTATTTTGCAAGCTTCTTAAGTTCTGCGCTGATTGTCTGGATTCCGTCAAGAGCCAGTTCCCAATCACAGTAATCCTCTTCAACCTCAAAGGAATAATCCAAACTTTCAACCACTTTCTTACTCTTGAACTCATCAAAATCCATTTTATAACGCTTCTGGAACATTTTAGCCATCAACTTATACTCGGCAAGCCGCCTGTGTAATTCATTAATGACAAGCTGTATTGTACCTTGTTCGACTGGTAGTTTTACAGACACTGGCATATAAAAATCACCTTTTAACAATTATCTTTACTCTCATATCAGTCTTTTCCCAAAGCATTTCTCACCATCTCCACACCCTTCTCAAGCGCCTCGTCAATCTTCCCTGCATCAGTGCCGCCGCCCTGAGCTATCGAAGGCTTGCCTCCGCCGCCACCGCCAACAAGCTTTGACATCTCGCGCACGATACTGCCAGAATTCACACCTCTCTTCACGGCATTTGCGCCTGCTGCCACAACTATCCTGACTCCGTCCCTGTCGCTTGCAAGCACTGCCACAACATCATCATTCTTACTGAACTCTGTGGCTGCTTTTATAAGCTCCTCAACATCAGCATTCGCAATTTTGCGCGCGATAACTTTCAGCCCGCCAATATCCTGCGCATCACCCAGCATCGCCTTAACCCTGACCTCTGCCAGTTCTTCCTTCAGGCGCTCGTTCTCCTTCTTATACTCCTTCCACTCCTCGAAGAACCGGTTAACAGTATCAGGCAAATGCTCAGGCGAAACACGGAGCGCATATGCCGAGCTGTTAAGAAGCTCATCCCGCTCCTGCCAGCGGTTTACCGCAGCCTCACCAGCCGCATACTCAATACGCTCAACCCCGTCCTGGATTCTTTCTGTTTTGATAAGCTTGATAGGTCCGATAAGCCCTGTGTTAGAAACATGCGTACCTCCGCAGGCTTCCACGTCCTTCCCAACCCTTAAAATACGGATTTCCTTACCAGGCGGAACACCACCCTGGTAAAGCACAAAACCGTACTTCTTCTCAGCTTCCACCCTGTCCATCCAGTCAATGTGGACAGGAATGTTTGCCATCACAGATTTATTAGCCCGCAGCTCAATCTCACGGAACTCATCATCAGTGATACGCTTAAAATGTGTCAGGTCAAGACGCGCCCTGTCAGCAAACTTCTGCGCACCTGTCTGCCATATATGGTCTCCGAGAACTGATTTTGCAGCCTCGTTTACAATATGCGTGGCTGTGTGGTGCCGTGCATGTGCCATTCTCCGTTCCCGGTCAAGTTTACCCTTAACCACATCACCTTTCTTAAAACCGTAATCAGAATCAGTCTCATGGACTATGACACCGTTTATAATCTGGACATCAGCCACGGTTGCAACATAATCATTAACCGACAGCGTGCCGTGGTCAGCAGGCTGACCTCCGCCTTCCGGATAGAACAGAGTCCTGTCAAGAATAATCTTATTTTCAATAACATCAAGCACTTCAGCCTCAAACTCCATGCTTTCAGGAGTCTCATAATACAGCCGTTTAGTTGGCGGATAGTCAAGAACTATCTCGTCAAGCTCCTCTTTTTCTGCTTTGTTATGTTTCTGCGCGACAAGCGAATAGAATGTGTCTGGCAGTTCAACCTCAACCCCGACATCCTTTGCCACATCGCGGGTAATCTCAGGCGGGATACCGTGGGTGTCATACATCTGGATTAACTCATCAAGCGGCATCTTCTCGTTCTTTTCCTTGAAATGCAGGGCGGTTTTCCTGACAAGCCTTGAGCCGCGCTCGATGGTGTCTGCATACTTTTCTTCCTCAAGGTCAATAATTTCCCTGATTGTATCAATCCGCTCCCTGAATTCAGGATACTCCGGCAGGTTCTTTATCTGCATCTCAACAATATCAGACAGCGGCACGTTAATACCAAGGTCTTTCATCATCCTGAGCGTCCGCCGCAGGACAAGGCGGGCAAGGTATCCTGCTTTTACATTGGACGGGATAATTCCGTCCCCGAACATGAACGCGAGGCACCGTGAATGGTCTGTAATGCTGTAAACCGTTTCCACAGGTTCCATAATTGACTGGAGCTTCTCGACTGTAACCCCGATGCTTCCAGCCACCTTCTTCCTCAACTGGAGAAGGTTCGCCTGCCCGCTGATGTCCATAACGCCTGCCATTCTTGCGTTCTGTGAAAAAATCCTGGCATATTCAGGGTCATCTATTGAATGTTCTATTCCTGCAAGGTCCATCAGCTCGTTAACAACTTTCGGGAAAACGGCATCATAAATGGTTGGTGAACCCTTTGAAGCCCACACAAACCTCTCAAGCCCGTAACCTGTATCAACGATGTAATTGTCCATCTTCTCGTACTTTTCGCCTTTAATCTCAATGGAGCCGTTCTTCGTTTGCTTCAAATCCATGAAAACAAGCGTTGCAAGCTCAAGTCCGCCAACAAGTACTTCAACACATGGTCCTGCATTACCGCCGCCAGCCCACGGTTCTTCACTGCATTTACGTCAACGCCAAGTTCAATCAGCAGCTTATCGCAGAATTCAACTGTCTGGTCTTTCCAGTAAATCTCATTCCCGCGTGAATTAAAGCAATGATGCGCCATCATCTCAAAAGTCGTGAGATGCCTGCCGCTTCGCCCGACTGCATCAAGGTCATCAAGACGGATGCAGGGCTGGGATATTGTAAGCGGGTTTGCAGGAGGCGGCACAAGACCAGAGGTCACAAACGGCTGGAAATCAGCAATGGACGCGATAGTCAGGTAGATGTCATCGCGCCAGCGTGCGATAACTGGATAACGGTCAACCCTTGTGTGTCCGTGTTTTTCAAAAAATGACAGGAACTTCTCACGCATAGAGGACAGGTCATATTCCTTACTGAAAACAGGATTTCCTATAAATGAGTAGGAGACACACGGCGCATCCCCGCAAACATCACTTTCCTGGTTTCGCGTCCAGTAATTCTTCCCGCATTTCGAACACTGTTTCCGCACAAAACCGTTCTCTTTAAAATAATCAAGCTGGTACTCGTCCTCTAACATATTATCTGGACTATTAATGTTAATGGTTATACATAATTATTCTGGAACAAACCGTTTTTATTAAATTGACCGGTCTATCCAGATTCCTGCTGTATCCCGACAACACTGAACAGGCGTTTAACCACAGCCTCTTCGGCAAGTTTTAGAAGTGTCTGCTTATCCTTTGTTCCGCTAAACAGTCCCAAGGAAATCTGCGCTCCTGCAAAGGTTGCATGCCCGCCAGCCTTGTCATCACCGAACGCATCCTGCATCACTTTGCCGATATTGATACGGTCATCCCTTGTCCGCCCGGAAATATATATATAATCGTCGCCAAGCCCGAATATAACCGTAGTAGTAATCCCTTCAAGATTCAACAGGTAATCCGCTGCCTGTGCAAGGGCATCCCTGTTACGTATCGTACCAACATTCGAAATGAGGTAACTGCCTTTTATCCCTCTGTTCCTGATGGCTTCACCGAGGATGTCAATTTCCTCAGTGGATCTTGACGGGTTTTCAATCCTGCTCAATATGTCGTGGTTCGCAAGAGGGAACAGGTATTCCGTGGCATTAAGGTCAGCAGGGTCAGTGTGCCTCCTGTAATCATCCGTATCTGTCTTTATACCGTATAGCAGAGCAGTGGCAAGTTCTGTCTTGATGGGTATTTCAAGATCCTGCAAGTATTTTGTCATAATAGTGGCAGTTGCGCCTATATTCGACCTTATATCCACAAATTCAGCATAAATATTCTGAACATCTGCCTGGTGATGGTCAATGATTATATCGACTTTCGTGCCGTTTAGTAAGAGGTTGTTTACTCCAGGAGCAGAACATTCTATTAACGCAATTTTCTTATAATCTTCCGGTTTAAATTCCTCTGACTGGTCTAATTCGATATCAAGCAAATTTACAAATGCCTTGTTTTCATGGTGACCAATCTTTCCCCTGTACATTATTCTTGACTTGACACCTACGCTGCTTGCTATCTCTTTTAGTGCCATGCCGCTGGAAATTGCATCCGGGTCGGGATTATTATGCAGGATTATAGCGAGTTTCCCTTCTCCCGTGCTGCTTATAATCTTCTTAAGGTTCTGGGCAAGTTTTACTGATTTTATTTTCCCGATATACTGGATAATGGCAGAAGCTATGGCTTTATGGGGAAGGTTTGAAGGGAGGACAACAAGGTCAGCGCCTGCGTCTTCCATTTCATCTTTTTGTTTAGAATCCTGTGCCCTGACCACAACCTGCACGCCCGGCGCATTTTTGGTTATGTAGTCCAGTGCCTGTTTATTTCCCTTGAGATCGGAACTTACAATAAATACGGATTCGAGGTTGTTACCGATAACCATTTTCAGTATTTTTTCGTCCCCGATGTTACCAAGAATGATGTTAAGGTTCTGCTCTTTCAGTGTTTCGACTTTTGCAGGATCGTTATCTACGAGGATTATTTTTGCATTCCTCGTTTTAAGGTCGTTTGCAAGGGCAAGACCTATGCCGCCGCTTCCGAGAATGGCGTAAACATAATCAACCGGCTTTAAATCATGTGATTCTTCCTCTATATGTATTAGTAAATAAATTTTTATGTATATTCGAGATATATATTAAAAATAATTACACTTTCTTATTATCGATAAAGTATTTAAAACAGGCGTTCAGAAGGTGGGAGGAAGTGGGAATGGTTTATAATGGGGATTTTGTGGTGTAGCCTCGGGGTTGATGATTGTTTGGGGAGCTAATGGCTAAACCAAAGGAGGGGATTATCTTGCTGAAGTCACTACCCCGGACTGCGCTGCGGCTAAAGTCCGAGGCATCACGGAGGGTGCATAAATGAGTGAAGAAAAATACGGGCACGGAAACAATAATATAAACATAGAGTTATTTATACTATACCAGAAGGTGAAATAAGTATGACGGAGGAAGATAATAAACTTGATGATGAAAATGTAAGAAAGTTTAATGACGCATTAATAGATATAAGTTGGAAAAATTTAGAAAATCACTACAATAGATTTAAAGACATTGATTCAAAAGCCATCGGAGTAATTACTATATCAGGACTTTTAATAACTTTTCTTTCAAAACCAGTTGATACAGATTGTTTAACTAAAACGTTTTTCATTATTACAATGGTGTTTTTTTTAATTACAATTGCTTTGTGTATATTAGTTATTAGAACTAGAACAAGTGCGGCGATTTCAACTGAAAACCTAATTAAATTGCCACGAAATGAAAAGGAGACAACAAGAATAATTGGGACGGTCGCATCTGTTGAAAAAATAGTATGTGATATTACAAACACCAAGGCACGGGATTTGAGATTTTCGATATATAGCCTTGGTATTAGTATTATTATGTTGATTTTTTATTCTATTTTATCTTTTTAGACGTTTGCTTCCATCTATTTTTTCACTATTTTCTATCGCAACCCATGCAACGGGTTCATAATTATCTTTTTCTTCTTTTCGATCCTTTTTTTCTTCAAGTATAGTTATTTTTTTTTCATTCATGTTGTTCCTCTGGAATGGTGTTTGGTTTCAATACCGATACGCCAAGCTACAAACAAAAAGGATAAATACTTACAAAACAATAAGGAAAGTGCTTAGTTCTTTACTGTTCTGTAAGCAAGTTCCCTAGTTTGGAATTTGCTTTCCGTTTTTCTATTAGATGACGAGTTGTTACCTCAATATCTAATACTATGTAACTGTTTATATATATACCTTATTTAAAGTAATTATGAGCAGACCCATGCCAGTTTTCAGATAAAGACAGTCCAAAAAAGCCTAGTATGCAATAATAAACACAACAATAATACATAATACTTTTATTGTCGGTCTTTGTCATCAGTTGCCATTTTAAGAAGTACTAATAAAAACATAACTGCATATGACAACCCAGCCTCACGCGCTGTTAATTGGTAATAATCCTGCAAAAATATTAATACAATTGGGATTCCCCACATTAATAGAAATACACCTAATAATTGATTCATTTCTTATTTTGCTTTTGTATTTTTTAGCTTATTACTCACCTTAATTCAAACAAGTCCGAAAAGTATTTATGTTTTTCTAATTCATTTATTCGTGCCTGCATTCACATAATCATAGATGCACAAAACGCTATTGGATGCAGTCACATACCCCGTACTTGAAAGATACAGAGCTTGTTAGCGTTTTTCGGCTTATGAAACATTTCATACCATCCCCGGGTACAAAAAAGCTATTTTTAACTTACCACAATAACCTTCAGCGACTCACCAAGCGATTCTTCAAGGTCAACAGGAGCCGCACCATAGCTTGAAACAATAGACATTTCATTCCTCCAGAAATCCTCAATCGGGATGCACAGGTTCTTATTCGGGATTGCAAACAGCATAATAATCCCCTTTTTCTCAAGGTACCGAAACGCCTGTTCAAAAGCAGGCATTGCCCCTGTGCACATAACAATCCTGTCTGCTTTTATATCCAGTTCCTCGTTTGCATTATGTACTTCATCAGCACCGAACTCCAGCGCCTTTTCCAGCCGGTAAGCGTTAATATCAGTAGCAACAACTTTTGCGCCTTTCAGTTTCGCAACCACTATGTTCATAAGACCGGAAATCCCGCAGCCCATAACAAGAACAGTCTGTCCCTTGCCCACACCGATAATCCCCTGCGCCCTCACAACACAGGCAAGCGGCTCAATCATGGTTCCCTCTTCATAAGAAACATTCTCAGGCAAAACATACGTCCCGTTCTCGACATTGATTCCGGGAACCCTGACAAACTCGCTGAATCCTCCTGGGTCGTAATTGCCTTTATGCAATGTCTCGCAGGCCGTATGATTCCCTGAAAGACAGAACCTGCATTCATTGCACGGCACATGGTGGCTTACGAAAACACGCTGTCCTACTGCATATTTTTCCGACTTAGACTCAACGATTTCCCCTGCCATTTCATGACCAAGGACACGCGGCGCTTTCTTAATCCTGTACCATTCCATTAAATCAGTTCCGCAGATACCGGATGCAGCCATCCTGACAAGTATTTCCCCGTCTTTTATATCGGGAACCGGTCTTTCTTCGACCCTTACATCGCTGTTTTTGTAATATACGGCAGTTTTCATGTGCTGGTGCTACTTTTCCTTCTCGTAAATACCGTAAGCATCTTCCACAGAATTGCGTTCATGCACAATTGA
>PGYG01000018.1:0-18582 GCA_002839545.1 Candidatus Methanoperedentaceae archaeon HGW-Methanoperedenaceae-1 | reverse complement strand
GCCATCTGGAGTGCTTCCTTTTCCGGTATTTTCTTACCGCCTGCAATAACAACAGGCACATTGCCGCAGGCTTCAACGACTTTCGCGAAGTCATCGGTGTAATATGTCTTGACGATATGCGTCCCGATTTCCACGCAAATCCTTGAAGCAAGCCCGAGGAATCTTGCATCACGAACCATATCCTTCCCGACTGCGGTTACTGCAAGAACAGGTATCCCGTATTTTTCCCCTTCGTCCACAAGCTTTGAAAGGGTTTCTATGGTTTCCTTTTCGAATTCGCTGCCGACATACACCGAGCATGTGATTGCTGATGCGTTAATCCTGATTGCGTCTTCTATTGACGTTGTAATAACTTCATTAGATAATTCTTTCAGGATGCTCTGCCCGCCAGAAACGCGAAGTATAACAGGTATGTCAACTTCGGGTTTTATCCAGTTCCTGAGCCCGCCCCTTGTTATCATCAATGCATCTGCGTATGGCAGAAGCGGCTCGACTGTTTTCCCGAGGTTCCTTAAACCAGTGGTTGGTCCCTGGAAGTAACCGTGGTCAACCGCCAGCATAACGCAGTGTCCTGTGTCCGGTTTTATTATCCGTGAAATCCTGTTTTTCATTCCCCAGTTCATTTTATTGTCCTCCTTTATCTTTTATTCAGGCTTGATTAGTAAATATCCGTTTTCTATAAGCCAGTGATGGAATTCATAAGTAGTGTGCAGGCAATTATCCTTACATATTTCCCGCAGGTCATTATACTCAGTCGAGTCCTGTTCTTTCCGGTTCATTATTAACTGTATTGGACATTTAATGTCATTACAGTATTCCCGTCTTTTATAATCTACAAATCCCTTGACTGGCATAATCTCAAACCTGATTGTGAATACTTATAATTACCGAAAAATGTGGAAAAATCGACAATTCCATGGAAAAATTACCGTTTCCCTGAACAGAAACGTTTTGTCCTTTCAAGGTTTGCATATATTACCTTATGCGCACCAGGATATGCATTTTTTGTAAAGACCTTTAGCGCTTCTTCAAATGCACCGATTGCTTTCTTGCAGTTTCCTGGTTTGTCCTCAACACCTGAAAGCGTCCCGTATGAGTTCCCCAGATTGTTCTGGGTCATGGCATAGTCTGTTGGCAGGCTGTCAAGCGTATATACTTTCAGCGCTTCTTCATAAGCCTCTATGGATTTGTTAGAATTATCCGCTGTGTCCTCAACCCCTGCAAGCGTTCCGTATGCATTCCCCAGATTGTTTTGCGTCATCGCAAAGTCCGCATTGCTGCTGTCAATTGTGTATACTTTCAGCGCTTCATTAAAAGCATTGATGGCTTTTTTGCAATTCCCTGCCCGTTTTTCAACCCCTGAAAGTGTGCGGCAGACAGTGCCAAGATTGTTCTGGGTCATGGCATAATCTTCAGGGAAGCGTTCAATTGTATATACTTCCAATGCTTTCTGATATGCATCAATTGCTTTTTTGCAATTCCCTGCCGTGTCCCTGATACCCGCAAGCGTTCCGTATGCGTTCCCCATGTTGTTCTGCGTCATCGCAAAGTCAGCAGGGAAGCTGCCAGCCGTGTAGATTTTCAGAGCCTCTTCGTATGCCTGGATAGATGTTATGATATTTGCTTCCGTGTCTCCTGTGCCTGCAAGCGTTCCGTATGCGTTCCCCATATTGTTCCGGGTCATGGCATATTCTTGCGGGAAGTTGTCGGGCGTATAGATTTTCAGAGCTTCTTCGTATGACTCTATTGCTTTTTTGCAGTTACCTTCAGCGTCTCCTGTGCCTGCAAGTGTTCCGTATGCATTTCCAAGATTATTCTGCGCCATTGCATACTTTTCAGGGAAGCGTTCAATCGTATATACTTCCAGGGCTTTTTCAAAAGTAGTGATGCAGATTCTCATGTACCATGCTTTATCCAGTCCTTCTTTTCCAGTTATGTATATATGTTTTCCAAGAGCCAGTAAAGCATCGCCGTCCCCTGAAAAAGCGTTCCTGATTTGATTGAAAAAACCGATTTTGTCTTTTTCGATTGGTTCTGCTTCAATTACGGATTCAAGGGTTTCTTTTTCTGCACGGATTAAGTCGCCGCTTATTATTTTTATGAACCCGTATGTTTCAAGGTTTAAAAACAGGTCGTCTGCCTGGTGTTTGTCCGGCTTTATCCCGTATAGTTTTTCAGATAAACGCAGGAGCCTCTGTTTTTTGAAGTTTCCTTTTTCATTGAAGATGCCTGCTTTGTATAGCAGCCTTATCGACTTCAATAGCGCCTTTTCTTCAGGACTTGTATCATTGAATTGTTTATTCATTTTGCTGGATGACATTGTAATCTGCCGATTTTTCCTTTAAATTCCGGTTTTTGATTATACGCCTGTTCAGTAAACATCTATTTTGCTTTCTTGTAAGTATTATTTTCGGCAAGCTTGATAAAATCTTCTTTTGTTACTTGGATTTGTTCATTTTTAATTAAGTATTCTAAATCAGGGCATTACAGGATTTCATATCAATATTGCCTTCATCAAAAAGTTTAATATAGAATAATTACGGCATGACTAACTTAATCAGGCATACAGGTGAAAAATGACTAACTTATTACTGGTTCTTTCAAAAGACCCGCACACAACAGAAACTCCAGACCTTGTACTCGATATAGGGCTGGATGCAAAAGCAAAAGGTAACGATGTAGCGCTATATCTTATCGAGGACGGAATAACAGCAGCAAGAAAATCAACATTTGGAGACAAACTCGCTGCTGCACAGTCAAAAGGCGTTAAGATATTTGCAGACGATAAGGCTGTACTTTCAAGAGCATTGACTGGCAAGCTGATTGACGGCGTGGAAATAAAAGAGATAAGCACCCTTCTTGACTTCATAATGGATGATTATGACAGGGTAGTATGGTTCTGATAATATGACAGGAAAACAACTTACAATAGTTTCAATAAACAGCCCGTACAGGGACGAATCCGTATTTACCATGATAAGACTGGCACATGCTGCAAAAGAAAAAGGCGTTACAGTAAATTTCTTCAATTACCTTGATGCCACGATAATCGCACATAAAGACCAGGCACCGAAAGAGTTCCCGAATGTGGAAACAATTTTCGGTAATATCGTGAAAAAGGGTATTAAGAATCCAAAAGCCGATGCTATTGCCTGCATAAAATGCACGGATGCCCGCGGCGTAACAAAATACCAGACAGAAGGCGTCATAATCGGCGGATTGTTTGACCTTGCCGAGTGGACAGCAGAAGCAGATAAGACCATTTTACTGGGGTGAATTAAGATGTCAAAGAAAGTTAATATAATCGTAACACAGCCGCCTTACGGAAAAGAAGACGGGTTCTCAGCAGTTCCAATGGCTGCATCCCAGGTAGCGGCAGGAAATGAAGCAAGGCTTATATTCGCAAGCGGCGGTGTACACACAATAGTCAAAGGACAGAAAACAGGATATGGCGACCTTGCAGTATGGATTAAGGACGTCCCTTCAGTTGAGGCGGAAATTACAAGGAATATCGACCTTGTTGAATTCTATGCACTTGACCGGGATGTTGATAAGCGGAATATTGCCGATAATGAGATTATTGACGGTATCAAGAAAATTTCCCTGGGTGAACTTACTGACATGATTCTTGAGTCAGACGTGAACCTTGTCTTTTAAGAAAACTTCAGTCAATACTTAACCGGAGAAAAAAATGTCCGAAATTATCCCTGATGAAACCCTGGATGTGCGCGGTGAATGCTGTCCGTATCCCCTCATCCTGACAAAAAAAAAGGTTGAAAAGTTAGAAAGCGGCGAGATACTGCATATTATTGCAGATGACGCTGTTGCGCCCCAGAATATCGATAGCTGGGTCAAGAAATCGGGCGATAAGCTCCTTGCTGTTGAAAAGGACGGCAATATCTATAACATATATGTCCAGAAAGCCTGAAACCTTTTCAGGCTTTTCCTGTTGATTCGCCAAGTACAACGCCGGTAGCTACAAGATGTGCAATCCTCAACGGTTCCGGGATGTTGCTGTGGGTTGAGGACATGCGGATAATTTCAAGGGCAGCCTCTTTATCAATACCGCTAAGCTGGAAATAAATCGGGCTGCCTGTTTTTGTTTTATATATTTTACCTGCTTTATTGATAATTGCCCATCGTTTTTCTTTTTCAGGCAAATTGTCAAGTGCGAGTTTGATTTTTTCAAGTTCAGGGCATGAGCGCATGCAGACTATGACTGGAATATTGGTTTTTTCAAAAATACGGTTTATATCAACCGGATTGAAACCTCCAAAAGTGACACCGTCAAGCATTATTACCTTTATCTGCCCGTAATGTTTTGAGCCCAATACCATGCTTGTAATGGTATCGGTTGCATCCATTCCGTCTTTTGTGATGACTGAGCTGAGGATGCCGTCAAGCTGTTCCCCGCCCCTGAAAAATGCCCCGATGATAACAACCTTTTCATGAATGAGGGCAGAATCGTCTATACCCAGTATTCTTATTTCAGGCTTGATATGCATCGTTTTTTGTTTGGTTTTGTAACATATAGGTTTTTGCGATGGTTTTTGGGAAATCTATCATATATATTCGTGTGGAAAACGTTATATCAGGTGGTAACATATAGGGCAATACAGGTGAAATACAATGGCGGTTGGCTTTGTACTGATAAATGTTGCACCAAAGGCTGAAAAAAGGGTTTTTGATACGATGATTAAATGGGATGAGATAGAGGAATTATATCCGCTTTTCGGGGATTACGACCTGATTGCAAAAATCCAGGCAAAGGATTATGAGACATTAAGCGACATAATCGTCCAAAAAATCAGGGCTATGGAAGGAGTAACTGAAACAAAAACACTAACAGGTGCGAAGTTCTAAGTGGTCTTATTCAGAAAAACCTCGAAGCCAGCGTGGATTTCACATCACACATATCCACAAACCCGCAGTATTCACATGGCGCATCCTGTGGTTTTTCCGGCATTATACCGTCCATGGTTTTTTTAATTTTATCCCTGACCTGAAGGACTTTGCGCCGCTCGTGCCGTTTCAGCTTCACTTCCCGCACTTTCCCGAACCGCGCATATTCCACAAATCCCCGTTCTACTATAGTGCCGTACATTTCTTCAACAAGAATCGCATACGCCGTCAGTTGTAACCTGTCACTTTTCCAGACACCGTTTTCAGGCATGTTCCCGGTTTTGATTATTGAGGGGATAATCTCATCATTAATTTTCACAAGCTTATCAGGAGTGCCTGCCAGTCCGAATTTGCCTGATTGCAGGACTTCCCCGGTATTAAAAGGGTCAGCTGCATAAAAATCCCTGTTTCCGGCAAGGTTCGGGCATATATTACCAAGCATTGCACGAACATTTGAAATCGAATCCGTAATTAGTTCATCATCGATTCCAGCAAGTTCCGGTCTGTAAATGACACGGAGTTCATCAGACAGCCTTTCAAGCTCACCATCCAGGAACGAGACCATGTCTTCGTTATCGGGCGCATCAGGGTAGGATAATGCCAGTTCTTTCAGTATGATTTTTTCAATATAAGCAAGAGTAATATCTTTGACCAGTTCATTCCCCTTATTCATGAAATAAGCCATTCTTGGACATTTTAGATACACCGTTATATCAGATACCCTTATCATAGCAGATAGTACACACCCAACATTTAAAAATATTGCGAATCCCGCTTCAATAATGGTGTAATGGTTATGCCAGAAAGTTTTACTGGACAAATAAAAGAATAGTGGGCAGGAGGGGGGAGTGTTGGATGAAGTGTGGAAAAATGCCCACTATTATTCCCTCATTATGAGGTACATACATTTAAGTTTTATGCATGATTAGTCCATATATATTATCCGTACAGCATCCACACCGCAGCTGCACTCAATTTGCTGAAAGAAATCTATATGAATGATGGAGTTGTATGCAAAGAAAAAATGGAGAAATACCATGGGAAATATTAGACAAACTTATATTAAATCACTGGCGACACAATTAATTGCAGAATACGGTGATGGCTTTACAGTGGAATTTAACGGAAATAAGGAAAACGTCACTAAATATACCAACGTTGAAAGCAAGGTTATAAGGAACCGTGTTGCTGGTTATATAGTACGCAAGTTAAGAGTAAAGGCGGCTAAAAAGAGATAATATCCATGATTGAAGGAGTTCTGCCTGCCCTGATCACTCCTTTCACAAAGGACGATAAGATAGATAAAGAAGGACTGCAAAAGAATATAGAATACGTAGTCAAGGGCGGGGTTTCAGGCATCGTTCCGTGCGGCACTACAGGTGAATCCGCAACCCTTTCTTTTAAGGAACATGAGAAAGTTATCGATATTGCTATTGATTGTTCAGATGTTCCGGTTATAGCAGGCACAGGTTCGAATAACACAAGCGAGGCAGTAGAACTCACTCAATATGCATGTGATGCAGGAGCTGATGCAGCTCTTCTTATAACGCCTTATTATAACAAACCCAACGACAGGGGAATGCTGGCTCATTTCAGGGCAGTTGCAAATAAGGTGGATATACCAATTATCTTATATAACGTGCCTTCACGTACAAGCATAAACCTCAAGCCGGAGATTGTTGCAGAGCTTGCAAAAGAAAGCAATATCGTTGGTATAAAAGAAGCAAGCGGTAATCTTGAACAGGTATCCAGGATACTTGAAATGACACAGGATGACGATTTTTTTTTACTGTCTGGTGATGATGCCCTGACACTGCCGATTATGGTACTTGGCGGGAGGGGTGTAATCTCGGTAGTGGCAAATGTTGCTCCTGGACTTACAGTATCACTGGTTGATGCCATAAACCGAGGTAAAATGGATGAAGCCAGAAAATTGCATCTTGTAATGGCTCCTCTTACCCGCGCCATGTTTTTGGAAACGAACCCGATACCTGTCAAGAAAGCAGTTGAACTTATCGGTCTTCCGGCAGGAAAACTGAGGCTTCCGCTTTCGCCTTTAAGCGATGAAAACGAACGGCAGCTTGAAGCGGCATTGAACGACCTTAATCTTATCAAGTGAGATTATGATAAAAATAGCGGTAACCGGTGCCTGCGGAAGAATGGGCGGGCTTATTATTGAAAACATCCTGAAGTCGGATGAATTACAGCTTGTTTGCGCGATAGATATTACAAATATCGGGAAGGATATCGGTGAAGTAAATGGTTTTGGTAAACTGGATGTACTTGTGGCTGATGCAAATAATATTGCGTCTGCCCTTGAAAAGTCAAAACCCGATGTTCTTATTGATTTTACGATTGCCACGGCTTCTGTAAAAAACGTTGTTGAGAGTGCTAAGCATAAGGTGAACCTTGTTGTCGGGACAACAGGTTTTACACAGGAACAGCGCTCCATAATGGAATCGGCAATTATAGAAAACGGTGTTTCTGCTGTCATATCACCCAATTATTCAATCGGTGTTAATGTTTTCTGGGGATTGCTGGCTGAAGCTGCAAAACGTCTTGGGGATTATGATATTGAAATAATTGAGGCGCACCATAACAAGAAAAAAGACGCACCAAGCGGTACTGCGGTAAAAGCCGCGCAGGTTATTTCGGAAACACTGGGGGGAAAAGAGTACGTGTACGGAAGGGAAGGTCTTGCACCGCGCGGGAAGGAAATAGGAATCCATGCAGTGCGCGGCGGTGATATTGTGGGAGACCATACTGTTTTGTTTGCGGGTGACGGGGAGCGCATCGAAATAAAACACCAGGCACACAGCAGGCAGGCATTTGCAAAAGGCGCTGTGAAAGCGGCAAAGTGGGTTGCAGGAGTTAAATCTGGCATATATGAAATGCGGGATGTTCTTGGTATTGAGTGAAATCTATACTTTGAATTTCGTGTTAAAAACGTGCCCAAAAACCCAAATTTTCCGAAAAGGTTAAAAGGAATGTGAGTAAATGAGGGGCAGTCATTTATTCCTTATGTGTTGGTTAAGAAAAGTATGGATTCTATTGTTTTGATGATTAATTAAATCATAAAACAACAAAGACTCTGTATCAATATTCTTTATCAATATGTATAATACGTTAATAAATGATTAAACAAAAATGCTGTCCCGCTTACAGGGATATGTATCGTGCATTATGAGATGCAGAACCCCAACTGATGTTGGAAAAGGAGGACAATCAGGTTGTTGAATGAATTGTTGGTACGAAAAAATGACTTAAAAGATAAGTCGGAAGAGTTTAAGAATAAGCGGAACGAACTGAATCTTGAAGCTAGTAAGTGCGCAGGTAATAGGAACGAGTTAAATAAGCGCACAAAAGAGCTCATTGATGAGGCACAGCAGCTCAAAAAAATGCGTGATGAGAATAATGAGAAAGTGGGCGAATATAAACTCAAGCGCGATGAAATAAATGAGCAGGCTAATAAGATTTTTGCAGAAATTGATAAGATTCGCAAACAACTGAATCTTGATGACGGTCCATCCCTCAAGGAACTTAAGAAGGAAATCGAGAGGCTGGAATTTGATCAGCAGACTAAAGTCTTGAAATCAGGACAGGAACGGGAGATTGTTGAATCAATTGCTCACCTGACTGAGGAATTCAGGCGAAAGAAGACGCAGCTCGAAGGAAGCAGCGAATTAAAATCATTACTTGAACAAGCCCAGAAACTGCGTGATGAAGCCTCGGAATACCATACCAAACTCAAGGAAGCCGCGGATGCTGCACAACAGCACCATGATAAAATGATAGAGATTTTCAAAGAGGCTGATAAGGTACGTGATGATTCTGATGTGGCACACAAGGAATTTGTGAAAGCGCAGGAAACGGCAGATGAACAGCACAGGCTGTTTATACAGTCCCAGAAGGAAATCCGGGAACTTAACAAGGTCATTATCGGCTTGAAACGTAAATCACAGACAACAAGGGACGATAGTGTCAAGGAACAGACCAAGAAGGACGCTGAAGATGTGTTTAACAAGTTCAGACTTGGCGAAAAACTGGATACCGAAGATTTGATGTTGCTTCAGAGATCAGGAATGCTTTAATCCTGATTCTCTTTTTATTTACTTATTTTTCTTTTTTCTGCTTCCGGGTACGTCAGGTTATAGATTTTTTTGAAATCTAAAGTAAGGTTGGATAAGGCAGACACGAATATCAGGCATCCTTGATTTTGACCGCGTGGACGAACTCAAACCCAGACTCAGTACCGTGCCATTAAACCATGTCCATCGGGTCTATCCGTTCTACTTCTTCAATTACATCAAAATGCTTATCCACACTGTGCTTTGTGGCATGATTCCAACAACCCCAAATACCTATTGCTATTATAACCCCTAATTTCTTTCTACACGCCCTTTAATTGTTGATATGCCCAAAAAATGAACTCATCCTGCTGAAGAAAAGAGGGTTATTCGATTAATTCCCCTTCAAATACCCATCTATCGCCCTGGCTGCTTTCTTACCTGCGCCCATTGCACTTATTACGGTGGCTGCACCCGTAACCGCATCGCCGCCTGCATACACGCCTTTCTTTGTAGTTGCGCCGTTATCATCAGCAACCACGGTTCCCCACTTTGATACCTCAAGTCCGCTGGTTGTTCTCGGGACAAGCGGGTTCGGTGAAGTGCCCACGGCAATTATTACAAAATCAACTTCAATCTTATGCTCTGTTCCCTCAAGCGGTTTTGGTCTGCAACGTCCTGACTCATCAGGCTCGCACAGGTACATGTTTACACATTCAATATTAGTAACCCAGTTCCTGTCATCTCCGACTATACGCACTGGATTCGTAAGAAGCCTGAACCCGACCCCTTCTTCTTTTGCGTTCTCGATTTCCTCTGCCCGTGCAGGAAGCTCTTCTTCCCCACGCCTGTAAACAATGGTTACCTCAGAAGCGCCAAGCCGCACAGCACAGCGGGCAGCATCCATTGCAACATTGCCACCGCCCACAACTGCCACTTTTTTACCTTTCCAGAGCTTCCCGCCAGATGCGCCTGTTTTGGGCACAGGCGTGTCATACTCAGGGAATTTGTAGGCTTTCATGAGGTTAACCCGTGTCAGGAACTCGTTTGCGGAATAGACGCCATTCAGGTTCTCACCATCAATGTTCAGGAACGAGGGAAGTCCTGCACCTGTTCC
The DNA here is from genome assembly GCA_002839545.1 of Candidatus Methanoperedentaceae archaeon HGW-Methanoperedenaceae-1. Taxonomy (GTDB): domain Archaea; phylum Halobacteriota; class Methanosarcinia; order Methanosarcinales; family Methanoperedenaceae; genus Methanoperedens_A. The sequence goes on along the minus strand of PGYG01000018.1, from coordinate 8,496 downwards.
CAAAAACACCGCATCATATTCGGATAACAGTTCATCCACTGTTTCAATTCTTCCAATAACAGAATCAACAAGCACCGTCACGCCAAGCTTTTTCACATATTCAACTTCAGCCTTGACTATCTCTTTGGGAAGCCGGAACTGCGGTATGCCGTAAATAAGGACACCGCCTGCTTCATGAAGTGCTTCAAATACAGTAACATAATGCCCCATCCGCGCAAGGTCAGCAGCAGCAGTAAGCCCGGCAGGTCCTGAGCCGACAACTGCAACTTTCTTCCCTGAAGGTAATGCGGCAGGCGGTGTATCCACGCCTTTTCCGCGTTCGTAATCAGAAACAAACCGCTCAAGCCGCCCTATGGCAACTGGCGAGCCTTTCTTGCCAAGGATACACTTTTCCTCGCACTGGGTTTCCTGCGGGCACACGCGTCCGCAGACGGCAGGCAGGGCATTCATCGTTTTTATCTGTCTGGAGGCGGCATTAAAATCACCTTCTGCTACAAGTTTTATGAATTCAGGTATCGTAACTTCAACTGGACAGCCTTCCACGCATTTTGGCTTCTTGCACTGGAGACACCGCTTCGCTTCCGAAACAGCCTGCTCTTCTGAATAACCCAGTGCAACCTCATCAAAATTTGAACGGCGCGCCTCAGGCTCCTGCCTTGGCATATCTTCCCGTTCTAACACCGGCATCCCTCCCTGTCGCATTTATATTTTGAAACCGCAGCTTTTTCCTCAGGCTGGTACATTGCAAGCCTGTTCATAAGAAGCGTGAAATCCACAAGATGCGCATCAAATTCAGGTCCGTCAACACAGGCAAACTTTGTCTCGTTGCCGACAAGAACACGGCACGCACCGCACATCCCTGTCCCGTCAACCATTATTGAATTCAGGCTGACTATTGTTTTGACTTTAAACGGCGCAGTAACACCAGCCACCGCGCGCATCATTACAGGAGGTCCAATAGCAATAATCCTGGCAACCTTTTCATTGCCTTGAAGAACCTGTTTTACAATATCTGTAACAAAACCATGGTGTCCTTTTGTCCCGTCATCTGTCGTGATATACAGCTCATCACTCACTTCCCGCATTTTATCTTCCCAGAGCAGGAGGTTGGCACTGCGAGCCCCGATAATTGAAATAACCCTGTTCCCTGCTTCCTTGAAGGCGCGCGCCTGCGGGAAAACCGGAGCAACGCCCACACCGCCGCCAACAAGTATAACAGTCCCGTAATTTTCAATTTCCGAAGGAATACCAAGCGGACCTATGAAATCAAGAAGTTCATCCCCTGCTTTTAAGGATGCGAGCTGCATTGTGGTTTTGCCGACTGCCATGAAAATAATGGTAATGCTGCCTTTTTCCCTGTCAAAATCTGCAATTGTAAGGGGAATCCTCTCCCCGGTTTCATTAATCCTGAGCATTACAAACTGTCCGGGCTGCGCCTTGCGGGCAATGCGGGGCGCACTGATGTCCATAATATGGATGTCAGGGACAAGTTCTTCTTTTTTTAGAATCTTAAATGGCATGGTATCTCTTCCGCTAAATGGGGCTAACAAGGAGTGTGGGATAAAAAAAGTATTGGTTTGTTTTAAGGAGACTTTCTATTATTTTCTGGTTTGAAAAACCACAGGGAGCACAGAGCCACAGAGAAACGCGGCGCAGCTCTGCGCTCTCTGCGTACTCTGTGGTTGATACAATTTTTCTGCAAGCCCTTATTCCAGGAAAAATTAAAAAGTCTCATAATTGGGTTAAGTTTAAATATCTTGCTTGAGTAAAAACCGAGGGATTTATAATAATTAAAAGTGATAGGAGAATCCTAAATATGAATAAAAACGATATAAATACCAGATGCATGGTTTTGTTAATGCTGTTAGTTATCTCAGTTCTGTTTTTGGTACATCCAGCAATGGCAAAAGCGCCTGAACTACCGAATAACTCATGTGCTGATTGTCATCGCCAGCTGCTTTATTCAACAGAATCACAACGAGAGTTTATCGATGTACGTATCAAGCATCTTGAAAGTGGAATTACCTGTTCAATTGTATGCCATGAAGATAATCTCAATAAATCCACTGCAAGTACGTATGCAATGTGGTCTATCTCAACCCATGCACTGTATGACGTAACCTGCGAAAAATGTCATGGCGGAGACCCGTCAGCAGAATCCAAGAATGCGGCACATAAAGGTCTTTCAAGCGTTAGTATTTCACGTACCAAAACGCCTGAAACCTGCGGGGAATGCCATGAACGTGAACTCGATGAGTTCAAAAGTTCAAAACATTACACGGAACTGGAATTGGAAGAAAGATATGCCCCAACATGTATAACATGCCACCAGGCACATAGTGTTCATGTGTTAACACCTTCTGAAATCGAGGATTTCTGCAGTAACTGCCATAACCGCATCACTGGTATTGACACAACCGTACCAGTAAAAGCGCAACAGGCTTTATCAGATGTTTCTGAATTGGAAGTCGGGATATCAAAAGCACGAAGCGCGGTTATTTCTGCAAAAGCAAAAGGTCTGGATGTAGGTGAGGCTGAAGATGACCTCAACTCTGCAAGAACGATACTTAGAAATGTCCCATCAGTATGGCACAGGTTTAACCTTACATACTTTGAAACAGAAGTTGGGAGAGGAATTGAACTTGCCAGGAAAGCAGAAGCTGAAACATCAGGCGCAAGAGCTGCAACACCTGTAGCTGCCAAAAAAACTCCAGGATTCGAAGGAATACTTTTAATAACCAGCATGCTGGCAGCAGCATATTGCTTTAAAAGGTATTAGGAAGAACATATAGTGAAGTTTAAATACAGGTTTGGTCATTGCAAAGGAAAAAACGGTGATAGTATGACTTTTAGAAAAACGGTTATTTTAATATGTTCATTGCTGATATTTGCCATGTTCATTTTACCGGAAGCATTAGCAGAAAATTCATGTCTGGATTGTCATGAAAAACTTACTGTTTTTAATGAAACAGAAAAATTATTCAATGATATAAGAGTGAAACACATGACAAGGGATGTGAGCTGTTCAGTTGAATGCCACGCAAACACCCTGGACAAGATTGCAAAAAGTAATTATGAACAGTGGACTAAATCCAAGCATGCCCTGCTCGGTGTAACATGTGACAAATGCCATGGCGGCGATGCTGGTTCTGGTGTGAAAGAAACTGCCCATACAGGGATTTACAGGTCTTCCGATGCCAGAAGCAGTGTATATTACAGGAATGTTCCGGAAACCTGCGGGAAATGCCATGCAGATGAATTAAAAAATTTCAAGAACTCTGCGCATTTCCAGAAATTAGAAGCACTCAAGCAGGCTCCTACGTGTAATACATGCCATGTATCACATGAATTCAATATACTGGATATTAAAGAGTTCCACGGCTTGTGTAACAACTGTCATAATTCTGAAATGAGAATCGCTCCCTCGGATGCTCCGGACAAGGCAATTTTAGCGCTTCAAAATGCTGATAAACTGAAAAGTGAGATAAAAAAAGCACAGGATGCTATAACACAGGCGAAGAAAGAAGGACTTGATGTATCAGTTGCACGTGATGAACTCAGCAAAGCCGAGTCAATCAGGGATAATCTTCCGGTTATCTGGCACAGTTTTGATCTTCCATCTTTTGAGAAACTTATAACTGATGGGTTAAATGCTGCCCGCCAGTCACAGAAAGAAGCTGGAATGCAAACTGCTGAAGCCCCATCAACTCCCGGTTTTGGAATAATATTATCATTGGCAGGGTTTAGTATAATATATGTATCAATCATATATTCCCGCAGAAAGTAAAAGGAGTGCAAATTCAATGATTGAAAAACGATTAAACTTAGTTATATTAGTGTTAGCAATATTTCTTTTGTTTTCCCCGATAGTTTCTGCCAGGACAGACTATGCAGCAAAAGAGAGTCGTAACTGCCCGTATTGTCATGCAAGTGACGGACCGCCGCAGTTGAATGAACGTGGTGCGTATTATGGTATGAATGACCATTCACTGGAAGGATTTACCCCATCGCCTGCATCGACACTGGAACCGGAACCAGAAGAAGAGCACGAGATTGGCGTACATATGAATGTATGGGATGTAGGTTCCCTTATGTTTATATTTCTGCTTTTGATGCTGGTCTTTATTTATGTCATACGACTGTGAGGTGAAATGATGCATATCGAGAAAATAGAACACGGACCTGAAAAGGTCGGACCATGGTCGCAGGCTGCTTTTGTTTTAATAATTGTATTAACACTGGCTGCGGCTGTAATTACGGGTACGGTTATAGTTAAATTGATAACAGCCGAACCATCAGATGCATCAACAAGAGAATTTATCGAAGGTATTGGAATATCCCTTGCAACTCTTGTTTTCATTCTTGGTGCGATAATATACCTGTATGTGAAAGGACTGCTGCAAGATGAATATGTTACTACGTTAGAGTGATAACATGAATGATAAAATTACTTTTACTATTACACGAAGAAGAGTCACTGAAGTACTTATGGGACTGGTTGCTTTGTTTTTAGCATCCGGGGCTGTAACTACGATTCTAAAGTACCTTTGGCCGAAGGCTTCAGAGAAAGGAGAATCAATTGAAGTGAGAATAGGCTCGGTTGATGAAGTGCCTGTAGGAAGCTCAAAAATGTTTAACTTTAATGGCAAAGCCTCTGTACTTTTGCAGACTCCGGGCGGTTTCAGGGCATTCGGCGCTGTGTGCACCCATCTCGGATGTATTGCCCAGTGGAAGCCTGACGAGAATATCCTGTTCTGCCCATGCCATATCGGGAAATTTGACCCAAATACAGGAGAAGTGGTGGCAGGACCCCCGCCGTCAAAATTACCGGGAATAGATATCAAGGTTAATGATGGTGCTGTTTTTGCCATTAAATGGAAAGACCCTGATTACGTGAAAACACTTACGATGTATGCAGGAGCGGCGTGAGGTGATATTATGAATTTACCAGATATGATTTACAAATGGTTTGATGACCGTTTCAAAATAAGTGAACTTCTCCCGCCCATAGTGAAACATCCTGCTCCAGAGAAGGTTACCTCAAATCCGCTTTACTGCCTTGGCGGGACAGCGTTTTTGTGTTTCCTTATTCTTGCAGGTTCAGGAATATTCCTTGCATTTTACTATAAACCAACTCCTGAAGAAGCATACAAAAGTGTTGAACATATAATGACAGCAGTTCCTATGGGAAGCCTCATAAGAAGCATACATCACTGGACTGCAAACTTGATGATTGCAGCAGTTTCGCTCCATATGATCAGGGTTTATTTCATGGGAGCATACAAGAACCCAAGGGAATTGAACTGGGTTGTTGGTGTGCTTTTGTTCCTTGTTGCAACAACTTTCGGGTTCTCAGGTTACCTGCTTCCGTGGGACCAGCTTGCATTCTGGGCAACAAAGATTGGTACAGGTATCGCAGGTTCCATACCTGTAATGGGTCCGTATATATCCCTGATACTGCTTGGCGGCACTGATATTACCGCTGATACAATGACACGGTTCTATGCCATCCATGTACTGATTCTACCGGCAGCAATTATCGTCCTGCTCGGTGTCCATTTCATGATGGTCAGGATACAGGGAATTTCAGGGAGGCTGTAACATGGCTTTAATTGAAGTTGAAAAGGAAGGTAAAGACATGGCAGGAACACAGGAAAAACAACCTGTAAGGGTACGTGGATTTCCGTTTTACCCGCACTTCCTGCTTCGTGAAGTAGTGGTGATGTGTATTGTTATAGGCAGTATCTTGATGCTGTCTTCACTGTTCCCTGCCGGGCTGCTTAAACCGGCTGACCCGTTTGACACGCCATCACCGATATTTCCTGAATGGTACTACCTGTATGTCTTCGGATTCCTGAAATTCTGGACATTTGATGTCGGACCAATTCCTGCCAAGATTATCGGGGTTACATTACCCATGGTCGTCTGGTACGGTCTCCTGATAATGGTGCCGTTTATTGACAGGAACCCGTCCACCGAACTTAAGGACAGGAAGTTTGCTGTCGGTATGGGAATTGTTGTCCTTCTGGGCATACTGTACTTTACCTACTACAGCATAGTAAACCATTAATGAAACTGCCAAAACCAGCATATGTTAAGTTAGAAGTACTGACGAAAATCATAGGGCTGGCACTGGCAGCAGTTGGTGTGGATAATGTGTTTAAGGGCAATTATTTTGTTGCCCTTTCTTTTTTTATTGCAGGCGGTTTGATAAGTATAATACCCCTGTTTATTGAAGTGGAAAACTGAGGCGCAGGATTTCTTCAAGACGTTTTTCGTCTATCTTGTACGTGAAAACTTCGTTCCCTTCTATTTCGATTACAGGTATGAGGTACTTGTATTTTTGAAAAAGCTCATCATTGTTTTCGATATCTATTTCGGTTAATGAAAAGGGATATATCTTTTGGATTTCCAGAAGTTTCTGCATGGCGACCTCACACAGGCGGCAGCCCTTTTTCGAGTAAATGGTTATGTTTACCATATTCTTAGCAGACCTTCTTACAAGGCACGATGTTTATTATACTTCGGGTTTTAGTATTTTTCCTGTTATTGCCGGATGGTTTAGTTACTCTTTAATACACTTAAAACATATTCGGGTATCATGACATGCGAGGAGTTTACCAGTAAATTTGACCATTTTAAAGCAGTCCGCAAACAGAAAAAACTTTTCGGGACATTCGGGTTCAGGGGTGTTGTTGACGAAGGAATCGGCGCTGATAAGGTGCGACAGGTTGGGGCTGCCCTGGCTTTATATCTTGGCGAAGGTAAAACAATTGCAATAGGAAAAGACCCGCGTGTTTCTTCGGATATGCTGGAAGATGCATTAATAGGCGGAATTATCGATTATGGATGCAACGCACTGACGCTTGGTATTATCACGCCAAACGGTTTATCTCTTGAGGTAGGAAAACAGGCAGATGCAGGTGTTATGATTACTGCAAGCCATAACCCGCCTGAATACAACGGCGTAAAATGCCTGGGTGAAAGCGGGAGGGGATTTTCACCTGACGAAGACCTTGCGCTTGAAAAAATATATTTTGGTGATATGAAAAAACCGGCAAATAAAGGAAAACGGCTGGTTGATACGGATGCTGCTGACAGGTACCGGGATTATATTGTGGAGTATTCAAACCTGTTTCCGCATAATCCAATGAAGATAGTGGTTGATGGCGGCGGAGGCTCTGCGTCCACGGTAACACCTGAAACACTTGAGCGCCTTGGGCATGAGGTTGTGAGGTTTAACTGCAAGTATGACGGCTTGTTCACCATCAGGAACCCTGAACCCACTGATGCAAACCTTGTAAAGCTGAAAGAGCTTGTTGTGAAGGAAGGCGCAGCTTTTGGCGTGGCGCATGATGGTGACGGCGACAGGACAGCGTTTGTGGATGAGAAAGGCGGTTTTATCCAGGGCGATGTTTCTGCTGCGATTATTGCAGACCATGTCCTTCGTGAGAATAAAGATAGGAAAAAAATTATCGCAGTAACGATTGCATATTCCAACCTTATTGAGGACGTTGCGAAAAACATCGGCGCTGAAGTTCTATATACTCCGGTGGGTGAGCCGTATCTTGCGCAGGCAAAACTTTTCTGCGGCGCGCAGGTCGGGCTTGAGGAGCACGGTTCTGTACTGCTTGGATGGAGCAGGGAGGGCGCAATGCTTGCTGGTGTGATGGCAGGAATACTTTCGAAGGAAGGAATGAGTTTGTCTGAACTGGTTGCTTCGTATCCGAAATACCACCAGATTAAGGAGGCAAAAACGCTTCCTGCCGGAACGGATACGGAGGCAATACTTGGGAGGTTGAAGCATCCGCAGGGTTATGAGCGTTACACTGATATGGACGGCGTGCGCGTGGATTACACGGATGGCTGGTTCCTTGTGAGAGCCAGCGGGACTGAGCCAAAGGTGAGGGTGTTTTCTGAAGGGAAGACTGAGGAGAGGGCGAAGGAGCTGAGCAGGGTTGCGATGGATGGGCTTGAGAGAGCGATGGTTTAATCTTTCCCTGTGTACAAGGAAACTAATTCAATTAGTTTCCCTCTGAAAAGAACTATATCCCTACGATTTCCACAGCCTGCACCCCATCTTCCCACACATACGCCTTCATCCCATCAGAACCTGCAATAAGCCACACACCCATATCATTCTGCATGGTTTCCCTGTCCCACATTGACGGAACGGCAGATGAATTCGGATGCGTGTGGTAAACACCAACAATTTCCATCCCACTTTTTTCTGCATTATTCCATGCGTTATAGAATTCCTCTGGCTCAAGTTCAAAACTCGTTGTGGTTCGTTTTGAATTGGTTATCGGCACGGCTTTTTCCACGACTGCCGTATCCCTGTCTATCGTTCCAACAAGCACACCGCAGGCTTCATACGGGCTGTTTGCTTCAAGTTCACCCTGTATTAGCTCAAGGTCAAGTCGCGAAATCCTGAGTTCTGAAATCATAATCTCAAAGGTCAGTATGCGGATTCAAATCGCATCCGGTACACGGCAG
>PGYG01000106.1 GCA_002839545.1 Candidatus Methanoperedentaceae archaeon HGW-Methanoperedenaceae-1 | reverse complement strand
CCTTTTTTCCTGTAACGCAATGCTGCTCCCCTGAGTGCGAGGTTGTTTGATTCTGTTGCACATGAAGTAAAGATTATGTTTTTCGGCTCAGGTGCACCGACAAGACCTGCAACGTCACTGCGTGCGGATTCAAGTGTTTTTTTTGCACCCCTTCCTGCCGGATGCAGTGAGGCAGGGTTGCCGAATTCCTTATCAAAATACGGCATCATGGCATCAAGTATCCGTGAATCAACTGGCGAGGCTGAGCCGTAATCCATGTAAACGTGTTTCTTTTCAGTCATTTAAAACCCTCCGGGATTATCATTTAAGTTTAACAGCAGTGCCGTAAACAAGAATCTCAGCAGCGCCCTGGGTTATCTGTGAGGTCGTGAACCTGACATTCACAACAGCATCAGCCCCAATACTTTCTGCATCTGAAATCATCCGTTTCACTGCTTCCTCTCTCGACTCTGTGAGCATTTCTGTGTACTCTTTCAGTTCACCGCCAACGAGGTTTCGAAGTCCTGCCAGTAAATCTTTCCCGAACCATTTGGCTCGAACAGTGTTTCCATTGACAATCCCAAGGACTTTCACTATGTCCCTGCCAGGCAGATAGTCTGTGTTTGTAACTGGAATTGGCATTCTTAAAACCTTTTAATTATATGCGCCTGTCCCTGCCTTCCTGTCCTTCGCATTCAGGTATATAGCAGGTTGCATCTATAAATGAACATTTCTCTTTACAGCTCGGGCATTTATCTGGCGGCGTTGGTTCACCTTCGAACTGGTATCTGCATAAAGAACATTTCCATTGTACTTTCATTTTGTATCCTCTTAAAACCACATGGTTCCGTCTGCGTCAAGCACAAGGTCGTTAAGGGTTGCAGCGCCGACTATCTCAGCCTGCGGGACAAAGTCGCCTCTGGCGAGGTTGATTAACTGGGTACTTTGTTCACAAACCATTAGCTTAACTCCTGCTTTTACTGCCTGGTCCATTACCTCTTTGAGGCTGGGAAACTGCCCGATTTTTATTTTTTCAGCATTTCCTTTCTTAAGGACTGTAATGCCTGTGCCAAGGAAGTATATTATTGCGTCTATTCCCATTGCTTTTGCAGTCTGCGCAAGAATGAAGGGGGAATACAGGCGTTCTGGTGTATCGATTCCGCTGGTCTGGACATATAATAAATTAGACATGATAACTCCACCTGTTATCTGGTCTAATAGTAAATACGTTTTTCTAATGCTGGCATCATTTTTCAGCAAAGCTTTTAATCAGTGGATTCATGTAGAAAGGCGAGTCGATATGATAAACATTGCAATCCCGAAAGGCAGTCTTGAAGAACAAACCCTTCTCCTGTTCAAGCAGGCTGACCTTGAGATAAGGAAAACAGACAGGGAATATAACCCGACAGTAAAAGACCCGAGAATCAGTAAAGTCAAGATACTCCGCCCGCAGGAAATACCCAAGTACGTTGAAGAAGGTTACTTTGACCTTGGCATCTCTGGAAAGGACTGGGTAATGGAATCTGATTCCGATGTTGTTGAAATTGCAGACCTGTATTACAGCAAACAGGGTGAAGGAAACGTAAAGATAATTATTGCTGTCCCGAATGAAAGTGAAGTCAGGACAGGAAAGGACATAAAACCCGGAAGCAGGGTTTCGACAGAGTACCCGAACCTGACAAAGAAGTTCTTTGACGCTCTTGGAATACCTGTGGATATGCGTTATTCCTATGGCGCGACAGAAGCCAAGGTTCCAGAGCTTGTGGACGTGATTGTGGATTTAACTGAAACAGGCTCAACGCTTCGGAAAAACGGTTTGAAAATCGTTGACCTGATTCTTGAATCCAATACAAAGCTGATTGCGAATAAGAAAAGCTGGGATGACCCTGTGAAGCGCAGGGAAATCGAGGAGATAAGAATCCTCCTGCTTGCTGTTCTTGAGGCGCGCGGCAAGGTTTATATCGTGATGAACGTGCCAGGTGACAAGCTGGATGCTGTTGTTGAAGTGCTTCCTTCAATGAAAAATCCCACAGTTTCCAAGCTTTATAAGTCCGAGTATTATGCCGTGGAAACTGTTGTCAGCAAGAGTGAAGTCAATATCCTTATCCCGAAACTCAAGAGCCTTGGCGCAGAGGATATTCTTGAAATGGATATTATGAAGATAGTGCATTGAGTATGCTCACAATAACCACACCTTCCCGCCTGCATCTTACTCTTATCGACATGAATGCGAGCATAGGAAGGGTGGACGGCGGTATAGGGCTAACGCTAAATGAACCGTTTATCCGCATCAGCGCTGAAAAATCGGATACTGTTGAGATAACAGGCACAAGCGAACATGCAGAGCGCATGGGAGCAGCAGCAATGAAACTCCTGCCAGAAGGTGCAGGCGTGCGTATTACTATTGAAAACGATTACCCGTCACACACCGGCATGGGTTCGGGAACACAGGCAACGCTTGCGGCTGGCATGGCTGTTAACAAATTGTACGGACTTGGTATGGACGTAAACCGGATTGCAGAAAAAGCAGGACGGGGCGGGACAAGCGGTATCGGCGTGGCTGCGTTTGAAAAAGGCGGTTTCATACTTGATGGAGGGCATAAATTCAGCGAGAAAAAAGCTTTCCTTCCGTCAGCAGCAAGCAGGCTCGCACCTGCTCCTGTTTTATTAAGGACTGATTTTCCTGGCTGGGACATACTGGTGGCAGTGCCTGGAACCAAAGGCGTATCCAGTGAAAAGGAAGTAAACATTTTCCAGAAGGAATGTCCTGTGCCTCTTAGTGATGTCGAAAAGCTCTCGCATATCATCCTGATGCAGCTTCTTCCCGCACTTGTGGAAGAGGATATG
>PGYG01000105.1 GCA_002839545.1 Candidatus Methanoperedentaceae archaeon HGW-Methanoperedenaceae-1 | reverse complement strand
TTTGCGTATCACCCGAAACTCGTTGGTTCAAACACCAAATACAGTGACGGGTGGGTTGAGGTTGCAACTTTTGGCATCTATTCGCCATCGGCGCTCTCGCAGTACGGCATCCCATACACCGTTATGAATCTCGGTATGGGTGTTGAGCGGCTTGCTATGATACTACACGATTCCACAGACGTCCGCGCGCTTACGTATCCCCAGTTCCAGTACAAGACAAACTGGGTGATGCCTGACAGCGAAATTGCCAGGATGGTTTATGTTGACGATGTGCCAGCGACTGATGCCGGAAGGGAAATCCAGGATGCGATTGTCAAAACATGCGAGGAACACGGGAATACGGAAAGCCCGTGTGAGTTTACAGCATGGGAAGGGGAATTGTATGGAAAAAACATCATTGTAAAAGTGGTTGAACCTGAGGAAAAGACGAAACTCTGCGGACCTGCGACAATGAACGAGCTCGTTGTTTTCGATAACGATATACAGGGGCTTCCGAGGACGAAAAAATATGAAAAGGTATTTGATAACGGCACAAGTGCAGGTTTCAGGTTTATTGATGCGTTTGCCTCACGGTGTGCAAAAGAGATAGAGAAACCCGCGCAAGAATTATCAAGGTGCCTTCTGAGATAAATATCAGGATTGACCCGATTGCACAGCGCTATATCACAGGAAACAATAAGAAGATAGATACACGCGGTCCCGTTTTTACTACGGTGAAAATGGAAATTATTTAATGATATAATTTAAAAGTAGGAAATGGACAGATATTTGAATTTAAGAAATCCATAAGGAGGGATGCATATTAAAATACTAGCTATTGGAGCACATCCAGATGATGTGGAACTAGGATTGGGTGGCTGTATAGCAAAGCATACAAATGATAGAGATTTTGTATCAATTTTAATATTTTCGAGGGGGGAAAAAGGTGTGAGCGATGACATGCTTGAAAATAACGAGGTGATGGATGAAGAACCTAAAAATAATCTAAAGGGACAGAAAAGAGAGTATGAAACAAAAAATGCATTATTTCATCTTGGAGTTAAAGAAGAAAATATAACAATCTTCGGACTTCCTGATACAAGAATTGATGATAATAATAAGATTGTTGATGAAATATTCAAACATGTAGATAAGATAAAGCCAGATTTAATTTACACTCATAATTTGGAAGATGACCATTTGGATCACGTAAGTACATCGCTTATCAGCCTTCATGCAGCCAGAAAAATACAAAAAATATTGCTTTATGAATCGCCATCAACAAGAAGTACATTTTCACCTAATTATTTTGTAGATGTCTCTACCTTCCTAAAGAAAAAGTTAGATGCACTTAAAATGCATAAAACACAGATTGGAAAGCCATATATGGAAGATGATATCATCCTTTCTAAAGCACGATTTAGGGGAGGTCAGGCAAAAGTGAAATATGCAGAGGCGTTTGTTGTATATAGGATGGTTGAAATAAAGAAGGAAAAATAAGGAAAAAAATAAGAAGTTTAATTGGAGGAAAGTTATGCCCATTGAAAGAAGTGATATAGACAGAATAGAGGATAATTTACGTTCTGATTTAGCATCATTAAGAGGAAAAATTGATTATATTACTGATAAGCAAAGAGACTATGGTGAAAATAAAGGAATTCTGAATACAAACGTTGATATTATAATTAAAAAAACAAATGAAAATAATACTGACATTAAAAGAATGACATATATATTATTAGCTTTATTATTAGCTTTAATCGGTGTATTGGGAACTATTATCACTAAATTAATAAGGGGTTAATATTATGAAAATATTAAATCGTTGCATCGAAGAAAATAAGGATATTAAAAAAATTGAAAAGAAGGAATTGCAAAATGCACTTAAAAAAAATAAATTTAGAGATTTAATATGCAATAAGATATATCCAGAATTAAAGAATTTTAAAGACAAACATCCCACATATTACAGAATTGATTCTGATAAGGCATTTAGATATAAGTATAAAACTCATAATGGTGTAATCGTTTTTTTGAGACCCGATATTAATAGTGAAATGGATTTTGAAAAATATTTTGGGTGTGGTATTGATAATTTTTTAAATGATGTAAAAAATAATGAAATAATTCCAATGATTGGGTGGCTTGATGAAAATGAAGACACCTACAAACCATATACAAAAGGAATTTATAAAGAATTATTTAATAAGTGGGATGTGCAACCAGAACTAGACAAAATAATCCCTCTTTATGCAAACCGATTGGAATATGCCCTTTCAAAATCAGATTGGAAAGAAGAATATAAAACTTGGTTTGAAGGCTTTGAAATACTTAAAAGAGAAAAAATTGACTTTAAAGAAATTGATTTGAATTTAAACAAAGAATTTGTTCGAGATAATTTACCATCAGCAAAAGCAACAGAGTATCTATCTGAAAAATGTGGCTGGTTAGGGTTGGTTGGTGCAAATGGAGTAGTTGAAGACATACAAGATTATATTATGAAGTATAATCGAGGAGGAGATAAAAAATATCTATATCTTGCTGCTGATTATGCATTTTATGCCCATCAATTTATTACAGCTCCAATATTTTACTCAAAAGGATTTGCCTCCACAATATCCAAAGCCGATATTTGGGGGGCATATGATACATTTAAAAGTGTAAGCCAAACTCATAATAGTTACCCACATCATTTGTATTTGTGTCTTCTAAATAGTATTTATAGTTCCAAGCAAAAATTTGAAGAAATTATTGTTCCTAAATTTAAGACACCAAAGGGAAAAACACCAGATGAAGAGACGAAAATATCAAAACATGTTGAAAAATCAGAAGATATTCAAAGTGAGATTGAAGAGGTAACAAAAGCGCAAAATAAGTTGTTTGATAATTGTCAAAAACCTTCTAAAATAGATACAATTGAAGAAGGTTTTGGAGCGGTTCAAGAATTGATTAAAAACCTGGCAGACACTTATGATAAAGAATACCGGAGTAAATTTGATATCATGACAACAGGAATTACTTTTGCTTTAGAAAATGCACATCCATTACTTTCTTTTGCAGATCCTGTATTTAAAGCAATGGAAGTCAGTGAAAAAATAGAGAAAAATATAGAAGAGCATAGAATATTAGGAGAGTTTACAATACCAGTATATTGTTGGAAAGAAGGTGAAAGCGATGCTGTACCAAATAATGTTAAAGAATTGTTTAAGAAATAAAAAAGTTATCAAATCATAATTCATCTGAACTTTTACCCGAAAATATTATTATATACATCCATACCGATATCATTCATGGAACTGAGAGCCGAACCCTATACCCTCAGGATGCGACCAGATATACAGGAGTCAGAACAGCCGCTGCGGAGCCACCTGAATATTAAATGGTGCAGTGGCGTGCTGTTTAACGTGCTTGCATTCAAGAACATGATAATGTTGAGTATGACGCAGTTCTCTGGAACGATGAGGAAATCCTGTTTATCGAATACAAGAACTCCATATCCATGTATAAGAGCATGCAGGGGAAAAACGCGCAGCAGAAAAAAAGCTATGCAAAAAATGTTGCAAGAGCCTTTGGTTTCAGGAATTATAATTTCATTATAGTGGTAAACGGGCTTGAGGAAAGAGCGGAAAAAGGCACATCAGATGTAATTCCGCTTGAGGAAATGGCAGGTTTTGTTCCGAAGTTTGACTCAACGATTGAGGAACTGGATTATGTTAATAAGCTCCTTGGCAAATACGACCGTGAAGATAATCCCATCAAGCCTGAGAGGGAACTTTTAATAAAGGAACTCGGAATATTGAGGGACAAGATAGGGCAGGTGAACAGTTAGCATGGAACAAACCGGACGGGCTTACGCATGCGGCGCAGGAACAATAATTAATGCCATAGCAACGTGGAAAGGCGCGGCTTTTGGCATTGACCTTAGAACGGAAGCCGAAGTTACGCTTACGGATGACAGGAAAATCACGGGGCATATTGACGGCGGCGGCGACACATCATTGATAGAGCGGTGTGTTGAACTGACACTTTCCCGTTTCGGTTCGGAGCACGGCGCACATGTCTCCACAAAAAGCCAGGTTCCTTCTGCAAGCGGGCTTTTCGGTTCGGAGCACGGCGCACATGTCTCCACAAAAAGCCAGGTTCCTTCTGCAAGCGGGCTTAAAAGTTCAAGCGCTGCTGCAAATGCCACAGTGCTTGCGACCCTTGAGGCGCTGGGTGAGACAATGGAACGGCTTGATGCTGTGAAACTCGGCGTGCAGGCTGCACTTGATGCAGGCGTGACAATTACCGGAGCGTTTGATGATGCCTGCGCGTCCATGCTCGGCGGGTTCGTTGTTACTGATAATAAAGAAAAACAGCTTATCAGCAGGAGCGAGCGGGATTCGGAAGTCCTGATTCTTGCACCTTTTGAGAAAGCATTGAGCTCCCGGACGAATGTTGCACACTCAAGACTGGTTGCGCCGTGGGTGGAAATGGCATTTGGGGAAGCGCTGGGCGGGAACTATGAGAAAGCCATGACCCTTAACGGTTTCCTGTACTGTGCCGCGCTTGGTTTTAGCACAAAACCCATGATGGCAGCGCTTGAGCTTGGTATTGAGGGCGTGAGCCTGTCAGGAACTGGACCTGCATATACCGCACTCGGGAGTGCTGACCTGCTTGATAAGCTTGAACCTGTGTGGCAGGGCATGGGCGGAAAAGTGATAAGGACTAAAGTGAATAATACAGGTGGAAAACCATGCCGTTGAAAGAGTTAAGAACGAGAATCGAGAAGCTCGATATTGAACTTATTGACCTTATCGAAAAAAGGAC
>PGYG01000104.1:6573-7979 GCA_002839545.1 Candidatus Methanoperedentaceae archaeon HGW-Methanoperedenaceae-1 | reverse complement strand
GAAATTAATCGCAAAAAAGAGTTATTCCAAAGAAAGTTTTACGGATGTCATTCTAAAACTCACTAAAAAAGGGGAGACACTGGCATACATTCGTTCTCTTGAACCAAGCACAGAACTGGCAGACAATATTGAAATGGCTATGGAAGAAACAAGAACATCCCACTTCAGATAAGTCCAAAAGAAGATTTTGCAAAATTCTTTTATCACTCAACACCCGTTTATAAAACATGCGCCATCTGGAAACTTTCAGCTCAAAAGGCACCCGCAACTCCCTCTGGTACTGGACAGAAATAGTCTCACCATTCAAGGTCGTGTTCAACTACATCTGCATGTGCCTTGCGCGCATCTCACCCTCTCTGCGATTAAAAAACATACTCTACTCCTTCATGGGAATAAAAATAGGCAAACATGTATCAGTCGGTCTTGAAGTAAACATGGACATATTCTTTCCCGAACTCATAGAAATCGGGGACAACAGCATCATAGGGTTCAATACCACAATCCTGTGCCATGAATTCCTCATCAGGGAATACCGGACAGGCAAGGTAATAATCGGGAAAAACGTCACAATAGGCGCAAACACCACCATCCTTCCCGGCGTTATGATTGCAGATAACAGCGTTGTATCAGCGCATTCCCTTGTGAACAGCGACGTATCAGGGTTTGTCGGCGGCGTGCCTGCGCGGCAATTGAAACCTTGGCGGGGAGGAGAGGAAAATAATGAAGCATAACGAGCTCATTGATTTTTTCTTCTTCTTTAAGAAAGACCCGAATGCCAGGTTCATTTTACTTATTTCGTGTATTATCGGGACACTTTTCGGTTTTTATTATTACCAGTGGCAGTTTGCCGTATCGCCTGTTTACCTGTGGTTTTTCATTCCTGACAGCCCTTTTTTCACGTTCATGTACGTTCTGGTACTGGTTTTATATTTATCCGGTAAACGCTCAAACACTTTTGACGTATTCACGTTTATCGGGCTGAATAAGGTTGGAATATGGACGATATTTGTCCTGTTCTGGAACCATGAATATTACTTTTCACCTGAAACAAGAAGCTACAGGTTTGTAATATTACTGCTGCATATCGGGATGATATTGGTTTCCCTGACCCTGTTAAAAGAGATGCGGAAGCTCAATTTCAAAGGATACCTGCTTATATTCGGTTTTTTTGTAGTATCTGATTTTTTTGATTATTTCATCGGGACACACCCGATTATTCCTTTGGAAAGTATCAGTGTGGTGATGTTAGTAACATTTGCACTCACAATAATAACCTGCGCTTTTACATTTTACTATCTTGGTAAATCGGCTGTGGGACAGAATTAATTTATACCCTCGATTAAAGAATACACTTCTAAAATTTCCAGTGTTTTATCTCATTCAACATATATCTCATATTAAGCTCT
>PGYG01000104.1:0-6507 GCA_002839545.1 Candidatus Methanoperedentaceae archaeon HGW-Methanoperedenaceae-1 | reverse complement strand
GAGACGGAATTACTATGGCATTAAACACGGTTTATGTCAATGTTTTCCATCCAACCAATAAAAATATTGTATAATGATAGCTAATTCTGTCCCACAGCCTGGTAAATCAAAAGGGATTTAGTATAGGAAGATAAATCTTAGAGAAATGAAAGATACCCTTGTTTCACTATCGAAAAAAAACCGGGATAACATCTTCCTGAAAAATAAACTTAAAATTCGGTGTAAATGCGGTCACTCTGAAAAAATAACGTATTACGAGCTACTGTCTGGCGGCGAATTCAGTATCGGGGAAAATACACAAACCATAAGCCCGTTTATATCGGAAGGGGTTATTGAGGAAACCATAAGCATAACACCGATTAACCTGGCAAGGAAATGTCCTGTTTGCGGCGAGGACATAACAGCAATGTTCCCCCTGTCCCTCCAGGATACGATTTCACTTCTTATGTCCCAGCCTCCTGACTCCCAGATGTACGGGTGATAATAGCGGCAGGTGCGAGAATATGGAAATAACAGAAGCGCTCAGAACACGAAGAAGTGTACGTGAATTCACGTCTGAAGATGTAAGCGACTGTGAAATTGGGCAGATTCTTGAAGCAGGAAGATGGGCGCCTTCCGGCTTGAATAACCAGGCATGGCGGTTTATAATTGTCAGGGATGAAGAAACAAAAAAATCCCTTTCAGGATTCACGCATTACGGTAAAACGCTCCTTGATGCTGCTGTTGAAATTGTTGTTTTCCTTGACCGGGACAGCATGTATGATTACACAAAAGACACACAATCAATCGGCGCCTGTATCCAGAACATGCTGCTTGCGATTCATTCAATGGGTCTTGGTGCGGTCTGGCTCGGTGAGATTTTAAAGAATAAAGAAAAGGTTAATGAACTCCTGAAAGCGCCGGGTTCCTATGAACTTATGGCTGTAATCGCACTTGGTCACCCGGCTGGAAAAGAAAGGNNNNTACATAATAACGGTTATATCCTATAATCTATATTTTCATGATTATGAAGGGGAAATACAACGTTTCAGGTATATTATCGAAGATTATCCTGTTTATTATTATCATTTTCTTTATCGGAGCAAAATCAATCTCAGGCTTTGTGCTTGATTACCGCTGGTTTGAATACATGGGATATGCGCAGGTATTCACGGTAACATTCACTGCAAAAGCTGCACTGTTCCTCGCAGGAGCTGCGGTTTATTTCTTAATTTTTCTTTCTTTATGGCAGTGGTGTAAAAAAACCATTGCCGGAGAATCAGGAGTGCTCAACCCCTACTGGGAACATTTCGGTGGAAAACCGCCAGAGTATATTGACATTACGCCCCAGACGCCCTTGAAAAAAGTACTCGACCTGGTAAACACGCCGGTTATTGCTGCTTTATTAGTAGTCTCCTTTTTCGGAGGACTTGGTTTATCAGCGGAATGGAACACCATCCTCCTTTATTTTAACAGGACACCATTCGGCAGCATTGACCCTGTATTCGGGAAAGACATAGGGTTTTACATTTTCTCCCTGCCTTTTTTCCATACGGTTTTGAACTATTTTACCGGGCTTTTCATTCTTGCCGCACTTTCCCTGTCCATTGCGTACCTGGTTTTCAACTGGCGCCTTATTTTCGAGAACATGCCTTTTAACCTGCGCGGTGTTATTGCAGTCCTTTTCTTCTTAATTGCAGTTAAAATGTACCTGCTGCGCTTTGATATTCTTTACAGTACCACAGGAATCGTATACGGCGCAGGATACGTAGACGTTTATATAAAACAGTACATTCCCGTCCTGATAAGCCTTGTATGCCTTGCAGCAGGCATCGTTGTAATTGCCATGCCTGTAGTTTCAGAGCGAAAACTGTCCATAGTAACACCCATGGTTTTCGTATTCCTTGCACTCATTATATCCATCCTTGCCGGAGGACTTGCAGGTGTTGTGCAGGAATTCAAGGTTTCACCCAATGAAATTGCACTTGAAGAGCCTTTTATCAGGAACAACATCGACCTTACCAACGAAGCATACGATTTGTCCGGCATCCGGGAGCAGGAGTACCCCATATCTTACAACCTTACAGCCGCAGACCTTGATTCGTATTCTATCAGGAATATCAGGCTATGGGATTACAGACCGCTTCTTACCACGTTCCAGCAAAGGCAGGAAATCAGGACGTACTACGGTTTCGGCAATGTCGTGGTTGACAGGTACACGATTAACGGCGAACTGACACAGGTCTGGATGTCTGTAAGGGAAATATTGCCTGAAAAACTAAAAGGTGCAGCAGATACGTGGATTAACAGGCACCTGATATACACCCACGGAATCGGCGTTGTCATGTCTCCTGTTAATGATGTGGATGACCAGGGACTCCCGAAAATGATAATCAAGGATGTTCCGCCGAAAACGTATGCACAGGGTATTAAAATTACCCAGCCGCGCATCTATTTCGGGGAGAAGACAGGGGATTATATCATAACCAACACAAACCGGGAAGAGTTCGACTACCCGATGGGAGACCAGAACCAGTACAGCACATACGAGGGAACCGGCGGGATACTGCTGACACCGTCCAATAAACTGGTTTCATCAATGGCACTCGGGGAGGTTAAGCTGTACACTTCAGAATATATAACAAAAGACAGCAAGCTCCACCTGTACCGCAATATCTACCAGAGGGCTTCGAAGCTCACGCCGTACCTTGTTTTTGACAGTGACCCGCATGCTTTCATTTCATCTGACGGCAGGATATACTGGATGCTAAGCGGTTTTGTGACATCTGGCAGGTATCCGTATTCTGAGCCTGTCAGGTTCGGGAATAAGAGATTTAACTATATCCGTGATTCAGTGAAAGCTGTCATTGATACGTACAACGGCACGACCACTTACTATATTGTAAAAGAAGACCCGATTCTCAGGGCTTATGCAGAGATATATCCTGATGTTTTCAAGCCGTTTGACGAGATGCCAGATGATATGCGCTCGCACCTGCGGTATTCAGAGGACTTGTTCAATATCCAGACAGGCATCTACACTGTTTACCACATGAAATCCCCGGAGGTTTTCTATAACAAGGAAGACAGGTGGGAGATTCCAACTGAAAAATACGAGGCTTCGGAAGTGCCGGTACAGCCGTATAACGTGCTTCTCCAGTTAAACGACACATTGAGTTTCGTGACAATGATGCCGTTTACGCCTGTTAACCGGAACAACATGATTTCATGGGTTGCAGTGAACCAGGACCCTCTGGATTACGGCGAGATTACCGTGTTCAAGTTCACGAAGGAAGAGCAGATATACGGTCCGTCCCAGATTGAGGCGCGAATAGACCAGGACGAGAGCATCTCCAAGGACCTGACGTTATGGGGGCAGAGCGGCTCCCGTGTCATAAGGGGCAACCTGCTTGTGATTCCTTTTAAGAATTCACTCCTGTATATAGAGCCGCTGTACCTTGCTGCTGAAACCTCAAGTATCCCTGAACTCAAGCGTGTTATCGTTTTCTACAATAACAGGGTTGCAATGGAGCCGACCCTCAGGGAAGCGCTGAATAAGGTGCTTGGTGTTACATCCGAAACAGCAGTACAGGTGCCGTCTGCATCACCGGGAGTGCCTGCAAAAGGTGCGGGTGATGTGAACGCCATTCTTAACCAGACGCTTTCTCATTACGAAATTGCAAGGGAAGCGCTTGCGAAGGGCGATTTGGAAACATACGGACGCGAGATGAAAACAGTGGATGCACTCATGCAGCAGCTTAAGAAGCAGATTGAAGGGGAGTAGGTTTCATCTTCTTCTCCCAACCTTAATTAACACATAGCCCAATTAAACAACATATGATACTCAAAGCGGCAGACGAGGAGGAGAAAAAACATGTCCTTGACCTGCTCCAGCTAAAACCCGTGAGGACAATTTCTGGCGTGGCTGTAATTGCTGCCATGACCTCCCCTGCCCCGTGCCCGCATGGGTTGTGCGTGCCATGCCCCGGAGGTCCTGCTTCAAAATTTGAGTCTCCCCAGAGTTACATGGGAGCAGAGCCTGCCGCAAAGAGGGCGTTTGAAAACAACTTTGACCCTTACATGCAGGTGTTTTCAAGGCTTACGCAGCTTCGCCAGATAGGGCATCCTGTTGAGAAAGCAGAACTTATCGTGATGGGCGGAACATATACTTCAAGGACGCTGTGCTACCAGGAATGGTTTGTGAAACGCTGTCTTGAGGCTATGAATGATTTTTACGGAACCGGGTGGAGAAACGGGAAAAACTACTATTCTGTTGAGGATGTCCAGTCTGCAAACGAGAATGCAAGGGTCAGGAATGTCGGGATAACCATCGAGACGCGCCCTGACTGGACAAGTAATGAACATATTGATACTATCCTTGCGCTTGGTGCGACAAAAGTGGAGCTCGGGGTGCAGAGCACATACGAGCACGTACTTGCAGGAATCAGGCGCGGGCATACGGTAGTCGAATCCGTGGAAGCGAATAGGCGGCTCAGGGACAGCGGGTTAAAAGTCGGGTTCCACATGATGCCCGGACTTCCTGGCGCGACAGTCGAGTCTGACCTTCGCATGTTCAGGCAGTTGTTCGAGGATGAGCGGTTCATGCCTGATTACCTGAAGATATACCCCACGCTGGTTACAGAAGGCACGCATCTTCATGGGATGTGGGAACTCGGGAACTACAAGGCGCTTGGGGTTGATGAGGCTGTGGAACTGCTTGCTAAAATCAAGTCCATCCTCCCGAAATGGGTGCGCCTCCAGAGGATACAGCGCGACATACCTGCATACCAGGTGCTGGCAGGGATTACGAAAAGCAACATCAGGCAGCTTGCAAAAGAGCGCCTTCTTGAAAAAGGGGGGAAATGCAGTTGTATCAGGTGTCGTGAGGTCGGGCACAGGGTGCTTGCAGGTATTGAACCCGGGAATATTGAACTTACAGAAGAGATATACAATTCATGCGGGGGTAAAGAGCATTTCATTTCATTTGAGGATAATGCAAATGACATCCTTGTCGGGTTCTTGCGGTTGCGGTTCCCGGATTCTCCGCATAGGAAAGAACTTGATGGCGCAGCAGTTGTGCGCGAGCTTCATGTGTATGGGTCAATGGTTCCGCCAGGAGCTGGCGCGGGTGATGACCAGTGGCAGCATCGGGGATATGGTGAAGAACTTCTGGCGCAGGCGGAGAAGACGGCAGTCGCTGGCAGATATGATAAGATTGCGGTAATCAGCGGCATCGGGGTTCGGGATTATTACAGGAAGTTCGGGTACGTGCGCGAAGGACCGTATATGGTTAAGAAACTTTAATTATCGGTTTCAAAATTCACCAGAGGCTTATCTTCGATAAAAACCGCATCCACTGGCAGCCGCCCGCAAAGTTTCTCCATTGCAGGGTTTTCTGTGGCATAATGTGTTGCATCAAATAGGCACAGCTCCCCTGCTGCATAGCGTATTGCATCATGCCTGAGTTCTCCTGATACGAGAGCATCCGCGCCATGTTCGATAGCGATATCGATGTATTCCCTGCGGAAACCGCTTCCTCCCACAACCATTACTTTCTTAATTTCCCTGTCACCGGCATACTGCACAGCAGTATCCAGTTTTTTCGAGATAAAAGAGGCAAAATCCTTAGCACTCACAGGAACTATCCCGCCAATCCTTCCCAGCGCAAGCGGTGTGATATTAGCCAATCCAAGCAATTCCGCGAGCACGTCATTCACTCCGCCTTCTGCCTTATCGTAGTTCGTGTGCATGACGTAGATGGAAATATCGTTATCAATAGCAATCTTCAGTGTGTCGGATAGCTTTTTTGAGATGAGGTTTACAGGGTCAAATATCAGCGTGTGGTGGGTGATGAGAAGGTCGGCACCGTGGCGCGCAGCTTCTTCCAGGACATAATCTGTCGGGTCAAGCGCCACTGCGATTTTCTGGATATCTGCGGCGCGGTCAAGGATAAGCCCGATTCTTCCGGTGTCGAAGTCTTCTGCGAGGGCGGGAGGCGCGATGGATTCGAGGATTGGGATGAGGGTGTGGAGGTTCATGGTATTCTGTTAGTGCCAAACTTAATTAAAAAGATTGGTTTAAAATTCTTATTGTTTCTGAATTAATCATATACCAGATAAAATAAACAACACATATATCCAGAATAAACAATATAATACTAGTTATCAGGAGAATGTCTGTTGATAAACACCATACTCACCCTTCTAATCGGCTGGCTGGGAATTATATCCTCATTAGCAATCTCAATTGCAGGAGTTATAAGAAGCAAACCCGTGTGGTTGATAATTGGTGCCATGCTTGCTGTTCCCTTCTCATGGTATCTTAGTGGCTGGCCACTTTTCCAGTACATAGGACTTCTTCTGCCACTGTTTCAACTCGGAGCCGCCGTGGCGATACAAAGGCATGTTACATGGTTGGCATGGCTGCTTCTATTGCCGTTTGCAGGTATTGCCGCCTGGCTGGGGATTACTGTACTCATGCAATGATATTTGAATAGAACCTTTTTTAACCATTTCAGTGGTAAGAACC
>PGYG01000103.1 GCA_002839545.1 Candidatus Methanoperedentaceae archaeon HGW-Methanoperedenaceae-1 | reverse complement strand
GCCTTTGCGCTCCCGCCAAGGTCGTATGTCGTGAACTTGCCTTCGGATATTACCTTCTCGGTAGCATCAAATATCGCTTTTGACTTCTCCTTCTCGCCAAGGTAATCCAGCATCCACGCGCCTGCAAGCACAGTCGCCACAGGGTTTACCTTATCCAGCCCTGCATATTTTGGCGCTGAGCCGTGCGCTGGCTCGAACATCGCATAATTATCACCGATATTGGCAGAATAAATAAGCCCGATACTTCCGACAAGCGCAGAACATTCCTCGCTGATAATATCCATGAAAAGATTGGTTGAAAGCAAGATTTTCTGGTTGAATATCTGCGGGTTCTTGATTAACTGCTGTGCGATATTATCAACATGGTATTCCTCAGATTCGATACCCGGATAATTCCCTGCCATCTTATCAACTTCCTCAAGGAACGTGCCGCATGTCATTTTAAGGATATTGCTCTTGTGGATTGATACAACAGCCTTCCACCCGCGCCGTTTTGCTTCCTCAAAAGCATACTTTGCAACATTCTTGCATGCAGGGCGCGTGATTTTCCTGATAGCAATGTAAACATCATCAGTTAGCTGGACTTCCTTGCCGAAATAAAGCCCCTCGGTTCCCTCACGCACGCACACGAAATCAACATCACCAAGAGGTCTGCTTGTGTTCGGGAATGTCTTGCAGGGTCTGACATTTGCGTACAGGTTGTACTTCTGGCGTATGGAAACCGCAACACTTTTCGGTGAGCCTGCGCCGCCAGGAGTAGTTGTCGGACCTTTGAAACACGCATCCGACTTTTCAATAACATCCCATGTCTCATCAGGGATAAGCGAATTGCCGCCGTGCTTCTTCCACCATCCGGCTCCTGCCTCGCACATTATAAACTCAACATTCGTGCCGGCTGCTTCTGTTACCCGAAGCATGCTGTCAACGAGTTCAGGACCAACACCGTCGCCTTTTATTACTGCTGCTTTCTTGCTCATAATTTTATTTCCTCTGCCCCTTCATAAGAGCAAATCACTATTAAGTTTATCCAGATACATCTTTAAAGAAATTAATGAGAGGGAGCTTGAATTGATATTTCCCCAGTTATTACCTTCCTGTTTTCCCACAAGCCACCCAATCGAAGGAGCCACTTCCTTTACCATACCACTGTCTCCTGTCAGTACCAGTGCCTGTATCACCAGATTGCTTGTCGCAATATGAACCCATCCTCCCGATTCCCGTTTTGAAATAATCCAGCTTCGCCTGTCTCTTATGAAATCCCTGTACCTTTTTTCATCCTGCTTGAAGAGTGCCGTAATTATCAATGATGTCGTGCCCACATGTTCCCATTTATCCCCGTAATTCTCGTAAATCCACCTGCATCCGGCTTCATTTTTTACACCCATATCATTCAGGGCTATCAGGGCATAGGCAGTATCAATCTCGCTGTTATTCCAGCATCCGTTATCCTGCTGTGCTAATATCCAGTCTATTGCTTCAGGCTGTATTATCCCGCATCCGGAAAGGGCACTGCATGCCCTTGCGGTGTCAAGAAGCGATTTATCCGTTTTCCAGTAACCGTTTTTTTGTTTTGATAACAGTGCGCATGACAGCTCTGAAATATCCTCGCCCCATAAGTTTAGCGCCTGGATTGTCCGCGCTATGTCCTTAACAGAGATTGGCTTTTGCAGTTCCAGCCACTCCAATCCTGCCTGCGCAGCATCCCGGATACCTGTCTTATCCATCAGGATATTCTCCCTTTATCCCTATCAGTTTTGCTCGGGTTTGTAAACAATTCCGCCCAGTGTCTTCAAATCATCAAAGAAACCAGGATATGATATGCCAACAGACTCAACCGTATCAACAGTGGTCTTCCCTGCCACCATTCCAGCCACTGTCAGCGCCATTACAACCCTGTGGTCGTTCCAGCCGTGTACCTGTGCGCCTTTCATCTTCCCGCCTTTTATAACCAGCCTGTCTTTCTCCTCGGTAATATCCACACCCATTTTATTTAACTCAACAGCCATGGCATGCAGCCTGTCCGTCTCCTTGTAACGCACGTGTTCTGCATTCTCGATAACCATTGTACCTTCAGCCGCAGCGCCAAGAACCGTGAGAATCGGCACAAGGTCTGGTGTTTTCCCGACATCCACTGTAATGCCATGAAGTTCCCCCTTTGATACCGCGACAGTGCCTTTTTTCTTATCCCATTTAATATCCGCACCCATCTCGCTAAGAATATCCACAAGCGCGGAATCACCCTGCTCTGACGGGAACATGTCCTTAATGGTCACCTCACCGCACAGTGCTCCTGCTGCCATCATGAAAGATGCAGACGAAAAATCCCCCGGAACCGTGAATGATTTCAGTTTCAGCTTCTGTCCTCCTTCGACAGTGTAGGATGTGCCTTTCTCTGTTATTTTCGCGCCTGCCTGTTTTAGCATATCCAGTGTAATATCTACATACGGCTTTGATTTCAAATCGCCTTTTATCAGAATTGATGTCTCGTTCTTTGCAAACGGGCAGGTAATTAACAGGGCTGATATGAACTGGGAACTAATCGAGCCGTCGATATAAACCCGTCCGCCCATGATTTTCCCGCGCACCACAATCGGTGCCATGCCGTTGTTGCGGGTTGAGAAGGCTTCTGCGCCAAGCTCGTTGAGCGCGTTCAACAGCGGCGTGTTCGGTCTTCTCCTGATACTTTCATCGCCTGTCAGCACGGTTGAACCGCTGACAAGAGAGGATATGGCAGTCATTATACGAAGTGTGGTGCCTGAGTTTGCAACATCGATAACATTCTCAGGTGGCTGCGGACTTCCCTCAAAACCCTCGATTATAAGGGAATCTTTCCTTTGTTCCACAACAGCGCCGAAAGCTTCAATGGCACGTATGCTTGCTTTTGTATCTTC
>PGYG01000102.1 GCA_002839545.1 Candidatus Methanoperedentaceae archaeon HGW-Methanoperedenaceae-1 | reverse complement strand
TTAGATGTGTAGTCCCGAAACCTTTGGCTTTATATACTCATCTTCGTGCGCACATCAAGCGCATACAATAAACGTATCATAAGACTTGTAAGGAAAACAAAGTGCTTTTCAAAAAATAAACCCAAACTTGAATTTGCTGTTGAATTATTCCGGTTTTATTAGAACTTTATAGACAGGCTGCCTAAAAATATGAGCGCCGAGGGAGGGATTTGAACCCGCGCATTCCAAGGGAATAACAGATTTCGAATCTGTCGCATTTGGCCGCTCTGCCACCTCGGCACATATTGCTTAAGATGGGGTTTGTTTGGTATTAACCTTTTGAAACATCCGATTGGATTTTGCAAAAACAAAATACTAAAATGAGGAATGAAAAGAAATGCCTGGACGAACCAGGCACGACTTAAGAAGAGCCATAGAGCCATTTGTCGATGTGGGTATCTTAAAGCACATTCACCGGAGTCCGAGCCATAGGTGATGTTTTCATGCTGGCTCTTCTGTTGTTCTGAATGAACAAGTCAAGATTCGGTTCACATTTATTTAAACCTGATGTGCACGATTGTGCTTTATTGCGGGTTTATATTGTATCAGAATTTGCAAGTTTAAGCATGTCTCTCCATGCCTTTTTCCTGTCTTTTACGTGTGGTAAAGCCTGGCTGAGGGCAGATGCTGCGCCCATCCGCACATAATTGTCCTTTTCATTTGTCAGTGCAAGCATATCTTCCCATGCCTTATCTTTATCT
This sequence comes from Candidatus Methanoperedentaceae archaeon HGW-Methanoperedenaceae-1, assembly GCA_002839545.1. Classification (GTDB taxonomy): domain Archaea; phylum Halobacteriota; class Methanosarcinia; order Methanosarcinales; family Methanoperedenaceae; genus Methanoperedens_A. The sequence continues at coordinate 2,763 of PGYG01000102.1, read as the reverse complement.
TTAACATAAGAGAAAGCAAGACCAAGGGTATATTCCGAGCCCCTTCGCACATCACTGTCTTTATCTTTAACCAGTACAAGAATATCTTTCCATACACTCTCCTTATCAGGAAGTGCCATGAAATTTTCCCGCAAGTGTTTTGCTGCCTTCCTGCGCTCATTTACATCCTTGCTCTGTAGCATTTTATGAATCTCTGAGTTTCCCGCCAATCCACTTACCACAAGTATAATTCTGTTTAGGAATTTAAAAATCTTCCTGTTTTCGTTTTTTGTTTTTTGAAACAAATTGCGCTAAATCTCCACAACCTGTATCTTAGCAAGGCTGCCAAAGACCAATTAATACAATATGCTTTAACGTTATTTAGTATCAGATGAGGCTTGACTCCTATCTTGTCGAAATCGGGAATCTCACATCCCGCGGCAGGGCAAAACGTGCAATCCTTGAAGGGTACGTGAAAGTCAATGATACGTTAGTCACCAAACCCTCATTTGATGTTGCATATTCTGATAAAGTGGAAGTGGAAGACGGGCTTGATAAGCCTGCTGGCTACTGGAAACTTAAAGACATACAGGACAAAACAGGGATTCTCAGGGATGGTGACAGGGTTCTGGATATAGGCTCAAGTGCAGGCGGCTTCCTTATGTTCGCATCCGGGATTGCATCAAGTGTCCACGGAATCGAGTTCAGCCGTGAGTTCCACACGCAGCTAACAAAACTCGCACATGAAATACCCAATATTACTGTGGAATTCGCAGATGTGTTTACGATTCCTATGGAAAGTCCGGGGCAGTTCGATGTCATGATGATGGATATTACGGCAAACCCGTTATCCTCAATAAAAGCACTTGAGCACATGCTTCCTGCACTGAAAAGCGGCGGGATGCTGCTGATTGTCCTGAAACTGCCAAAAGACAGGGGACGTGAGCTTCATCTAAGTGAGCTGTCTTCACTTGGAATTAAGGTTACAGATATTATTGAGCCTGATAAACAGGAAGCATATGTTATAGCAAGGAAGTTGTAATGGAATTTGATATTGATATTGGAAGGATAATTAAAACCGTAAACAAAACAGAATGTAAGAGGGTCGGTCTCCAGTTTCCTGAGGGGTTGAAACGGCAGGCAGTGGGGATTGCATGTAAGATTGAAGAGAAAACTGGAGCCGAAGTCCTGATTTCAGGCAACCCGTGTTTTGGCGCATGTGATATTGATACTGCACTTGCCGCAAATGTCGATGTGCTTTTCCACTTCGCACACTCGCAGATGGGTAAGCATGAAAACGTGGTTTTTATTGAAGCGCGCTCAAATGTTGACGTGATTCCTGCTGTCAGGGCTGCACTTGAACTGCTGACAGAAGACAGGATTGGGGTAATAACAACTGTCCAGCATGTCCACAAGTTCGAAGAGGTCTGCGGATTCCTCAGGGAAAACGGGAAAGAGTGTATTGTTGCAAAGGGGGATTTGCGGGTAAGTTATCCAGGGCAGGTACTGGGATGCAATTTCACAGCCGCGCGTGTCGATTGCGCAGAAATACTGTATGTGGGAAGCGGTATGTTCCATCCACTCGGGGTTGCCATTGCGACAGGGAAACGGGTGATTGCGGCAGACCCGTACCTGAAAACTGCTGTTGAGGTAAACCCTGAAAGGTTCCAGAGGATTCGGGGCGGGTATATTGCCCGTTCAATGGGGGCGCAAATTTTCGGGATAATCGTATCATCAAAATCCGGTCAGAATCGGATGGAACTTGCCAGAAAGCTCAGGGATATTGCATTAAAGCACGGGAAAGAGGCGCATATACTCATGATGGACCTTGTTACACCAGACCAGCTTCTCCAGTTCAAGGCTGATGCTTATGTGAATACTGCGTGTCCCAGGATTACAATAGACGATGCAGAAAGGTTCCATGCGCCTGTTCTCACACCGCAGGAGTTTGAGGTTGCAGTCGGGGAGAGGGAATGGGATAAGATTGAGATGGATGAGATAGTGGAGGATGCGGGAGAATGAATAATAAAGTTGTCCTGAGAAAAAGAAAAGGAAGTATCAGAGAGATAAAACCGGAACAGTTTGGAACCAATAACCGAAAACTGAGTGAAAAAATTGATGAAATCCTTGAGACTATTATTTGAGGCGCGAATCAGAAATTTCAACTATCAATATAATTCTCAATTGCTCTCACAACATCCGCCAGAACCGCTTCTTGCGACTGCTCAGCATCCACAACAACAAACCTGTCCGGCTCCTCTCCCGCAAGTTTCAGGAAGTTATCCTGTACTTTCCTTAAAAACTCAGTTTTCTCAAATTTCGTATGGTTGCCCCGGTTACCGCACCGCCCCACCGCAACAGCAGGGTCAATCTTAAAAAGAATCGTAAGGTCTGGCACAATTGTCCAGCCTTTGTGGACACCTTTAATCCATTCCATTGCGTCATCAAATAAACCGGAAAGCGTAACACCCTGGTAGGCATACCTGCTGTCGGAATACCTGTCAGAAATTACCATTTTCCCTTCTAAAAGCGCGGGTTTTATTACCCGTGCAATATGCTCGGCATGGTCTGCCACAAAAAGAAACAGCTCAGCAAGCGGGTCAGTATCTGATTCAATCGATTTTTTCACCGCTTCACCAATCCAGTTATGGGTCGGCTCCCTTGTGAAAACGGCATCTTTGAACTTTGATTCCAGCCCCTTTACAGCGCTGGATTTCCCTGTTCCGTCAATACCCTCTAATGTAACCAGTATTCCTTTTGCCATTGCCTGCTATATCTAAGTAA
>PGYG01000017.1 GCA_002839545.1 Candidatus Methanoperedentaceae archaeon HGW-Methanoperedenaceae-1 | reverse complement strand
GCGAGTTTCAAATAAAGTGACGAAACGACTTTAACCAATCACTGCACATATAAATATTGCATAAACAAAAAAACGGGGGAAAACGTGCGTAAATCATCAGGATAATGTAACATATACATGACGTGAAAGAAAAGGAATCCGGGGAACCATACATGGAACGTCAGAGCTTGAGGATGAACATCATGTCACGGGGATATGATGAAACAAGGGGGTTAAAAATTTTATTTCAGCGATCCAAAATCTTATTTTAAGACATCCTCTTTATTGCTAATTATCAGAAAGTCTTTGTTTTCCAGATCACTCATTATTTCTTTTACTTCTTCTTTGCTCCTGATCCCCGTTTTCCATAGAGCTTTCATAAGGTCTGGAATGTCCCATGCAGTTACATTATTTTTTTCAGCAAAGCGTTTTGCTTTTTTATCATTGGTTATGAATGGACATTTTCGGAAGATGCAAATTGATATACATTGAAGTTCCCCTTTACCAAAATTGGTTGATGATATAAATGAATGGTATTTTTCAAGTTCGTTCTTATTCATAGAAATTATTTCGACAGAATCAATAATGCTGTCTACAAAATCATATCCAGCCTGTTTTATGAAAATCAGTTCTTCATAAACACCATTGGATGTTACAATTTTGTGTTTTGGGAACAATTCAGATAATATCAAAAGCCCGTCTATTTTTGAAAACGCTGAGAGTACATCAGTATCGCATACAACGCTCAACCCCTCCACTCCAGAATCTCTTTAACTTTATTATTAATGTTCGTATCTGGTTTTATCTCCCTTTTTATCCCCCTGTCTGATAGCATGTGCTTGAAATCTTCAATGTTCATACCTGCAATCTCTGCTGCTTTTGAGAGCGATACTTCTCTGGTTCTGTAAAGTTCTATCGCAGAGGCAAGTTTGAGCGCTGGCTTTGTATCGAATAGTATTCTAAATGCATCTTTCACAGCATCGGATTTTGAAGAATAGTACCCTGCCCTGATAAGTGCCTCTATTTCCTTTTTGGTTGTAGCAGGTAAACTTAAAGCTGTTTCCATAATCAATTATTTGTTTTTGAATTTATAAATACTTTGATTGAGTGAGCGAGTTTCAAATAAAGTGACGAAACGACTTTAACCAATCACTGCACATATAAATATTGCATAAACAAAAAAACGGGGGAAAACGTGCGTAAATCATCATAATAATGTAACATATACATGACGTGAAAGAAAAGGAATCCGGGGAACCATATACATGGAAGTGGTGGGACAGGGGAAAGGGGTTAAGGATTTGACAGGCGCTGGAATGAACAGGAAACGCCGCCGCATTATATCCATATTTATTTTCATAGCCCTGTTTCTTGTGAGCATGGCATATCAGATGCCTCCAGTCATTGCGGCGGCGGACGGGGCACAGGAGGAAATAAAAATCGGGGTGCTTGCTCACAGGGGGGAAGAAGAAGCCCTGAGAATGTGGACACCCACAGCAGACTACCTTAGCGAACAGGTTCCCGGATACACCTTCGTAATCGTTCCGCTGGATAATGATAACATCGCTTCTGTTGTGGAAAATGACGGGGTGGATTTTGTGGTAACGAATCCTGGCTCCTATGTGGAACTGGAATATAAATATGGAGTGAGCCGCACAGCCACGTTAAAGAACCTGAGACAGGGAGAAGCCTATGACATCAACGACCTTGGAGACCTGAAAGGCAGCTCTTTCATGGCAATAGATGAGAGGGCTTTTGGAGGGTGGTGGATGGCATGGCGGGAACTCAAGGATAACGGCATCGACCCTTACAGGGATTTTTCAAATCTCACATTTTGCGGATTCCCGCAGGATCTGGTAGCATACGCTGTCAGGGATGGGGAGGTTGATGCAGGCACGGTGCGCACCGATACGCTTGAGCGCATGGAAGCTGAAGGGTTAATTGAGATTGATGAATTCAAAGTGCTCAACCGGCAATATGTTGAAGATTTCCCATTCCTTCTAAGCACACGCCTGTATCCTGAATGGCCATTTGCAAAACTAAAGCACACGCCTGATGCACTTGCCAGGAATGTGACTGTGGCTCTTCTTAACATGCCTTCGGACTGTGAGGCTGCAAAAGCTGCTAAATGTGCAGGCTGGACAATCCCCTTAGATTACAATAAGGTTCATGATTGCCTCAGGGAACTGCGTGTGGGACCCTATGAGGGATACGGGGAAGTGACATTCGTCGAGGCTGTGAAACAACACTGGTACTGGTTTGTTCTTATTGTTTTAGTCATACTTTTATTGGCTGGCGGAGCTGGATATGTTGTCCGGCTTAACCGCAAACTTGATGCATCCTATCATGAGCTGGAATTATCACGAAATAATCTGGATATGCGGGTCAAGGAGCGCACAGCACAACTGCAAATGGAACTCATTGAGCGTAAAAAAGTTGAAGATGATTTGCGAATTGCCCTGCAAAAACGGGAAGAATTGGAGTTTATTATCAATAAGAGCCAGGTAATTGCTTTTTTGTGGCGCAATGATGAAGGCTGGCCTGTCGAATTTGTATCTGATAATATCAGGCAATTTGGATACACGCCGCAAGACTTCCTTGAAGGGCATATTGCTTATGCAGACATAATTTATAGTGACGATCTGGAACGGGTTGGCGATGAAGTTGCTATGTATTCCAGACAGGGAGTTACAGAATTCACGCAGCAATACAGAATAACTACTAAATCAGGAGATGTCAGGTGGACTGATAATATCACATGGATCCGGCGTGATGAAAACGGGAATATAACGCATTATCAGGGTGTTGTCCTTGATGTTACCTTGCGAAAGCTTGCAGAAGAAAAGCTCCTCAAACTAAATCGTATTTACTCTGTCATCAGTCAAATAAACCAGACAATTGTGAGGGTGCGTGACAGGGATAAAATCCTGGGCGAAGCCTGCCGCATTGCAGTTGAATATGGAGAACTCAGGATGGCATGGATAGGGATTATCGATGAACAGACAAAACTCGTAAATCCAGTAGCTTATTCGGGAGTTGAAGACGATTATCTCTCAAAGATCAAACCGATTTCTGTCGAAGATGTGCCTTCTGGTCGTGGACCAACCGGAACTGCAATCCGGGAAGGCAGGCATCATGTCTGCGACGATATAGAAAAAGACCCGCAAATGGCGCCATGGAAAGAAGAAGCGCTAAAGCGCGGTTATCGTTCTTCGATTGCGCTTCCGATAAAGCAATTCGGTAAAGTGATTGGTTCTTTCAGTCTTTATGCATCTGTTCCTCATTTCTTTGACACGGAAGAAATTCAATTGCTCGATGAGGTAATCAATGATATTTCCTTTGCACTGGATTCAATTGAAACAGTGAAGAAGAAGCAGGAGGCAGAAGACGCGCTGGAAAAGAGTGAAGCTCGCTACCGGAGGCTGCATGAAAGCATGACCGATTGTTTCGCACAAACCACAATGTCAGGTGAGATTGTCGATGTCAATCGTTCGTTTTTGGAAATGCTTGGCTACACAGATGATGAAGTAGGAAAACTGCGGTATCAGGACATTACGCCTGCAAAATGGCATGAAATCGAAATGAAGATAATCGAGACCCAGGTTATGGCGCGCGGGTATTCGGAGGTCTATGAGAAAGAATACATCAGGAAGGATGGAACGGTATTTCCTGTGGAGTTGAAGACGTACTTGCTGCGTGATACAGACGGGAAGCCATACGGTATGTGGGCGCTCGTGCGGGATATCACGTCCCGCAAACAGGCAGAAGAGGAATTAGAGAAACACCGTTTCCATCTTGAAGAAATGGTGGCTGAGCGGACTGCTGAACTGGAGCGCATGAACAGGTTGTTTGTGGGGCGGGAATTGAAGATGATAGAGCTTAAAAAGAAGATAGCTGAACTTGAAGATAAAAGTAAACAGGTCAGAACATGAAAAGACTATCTGGGATGCTTGCAGGTTCTGGCAAAAGCCATGGAATATTCGAAAACCCACAGCGAAGGGCATTATTGACCTCCGTAATGATCTTTCTTTTCCTGCTTATGCCGTTATTGTGGTACTCTTCGCTCTGGTATGAGGATGTACTCATCAAAGACCAGAAAGCGCGGGATACTATCCATCTGACCACCCACCAGAATGCACTGACAACAGCGATAAATCAACGCTTTGCACTGCTGGATGGGCTTTTTGCATTTACTGCTGTAAATCCTTCTGATGAAGTCCTGAAAAAGAATTTCGATATTTTTGCTTCAGGTCTTTATTCAGGCGCAGCAGGTATTCGCAACTTCGCACTGGCGCCGGATGGCGTGCAGCGTTATGTTTATCCCCTCAAAGACAACGAAAATGTAATAGGTCATGACCTTATCAATGACCCGCGCCCGGATGTAAGGGCAGATGTACAGCGCGCCATGAATACGCGAAAAACCGCTCTTTCAGCTCCCTATGAACTGAGGCAGGATGGTTTTGGTCTTGTTGCGCGTAAAGCGCTCTACGTGAACGATACCTTCTGGGGACTGGTAACAATGGTCATCGATATGCCCCCTATCTTTGAAGAGGCTGTTTTTAACTGCCAGTCGTATGATCTTGAATTAGCGCTGCGGGGCAGTTCTGGAAATATAATTTTCGGGAATGCAAGTGTATTTGACAATGAGCCTGCGATCCTTCGCATTGAATTGCCTGAGGGCTACTGGGAACTGGGAGGAATTCCGGCAGGAGGATGGCGTAGCGCAGTAGCTAAAGAACTTCTAATTTTCCAGGCATCAGGGCTGATAATTTCGATACTTATAACCATTATATTTTATCTTTTTATTAGCCGTTTTTCACTCCTTGAAATGAAAGTGCAGGAACGCACGCAAGAACTGCAAGAAGAGATAAATGGGCGAAAGCGCGCGCAAGAGGCGCTTCTGGAAACCGAAGAAAGATATAAGGCATCTTTTGAAAAAGCGAGAGACGGTATAATTATTTTCTCAAAAGACAGGAGATTTTTATCAGTAAACGAGGAAATTGCTAAGCTGTGCGGCTACTCAAAAGAAGAACTTCTTTCAATGAAATTGCCGGATATTTTTAAAGAGGCATCGCTGCCTGAATCAAGTGAAAGAATTGCGAGGATGCTAAAAGGAGAAAAGATTTCTCCATTCGAAGCGCAATTGTCAACAAAGTCCGGCAAATCAATTCCGGTGGAAATCAGTGTTACGTTTTTGAAAAACGTGTATGGATTTGATATTGTTTTCCAAGGCATTATCCGGGACATAACAGAGCGAAAACAGGCGGTGGACGCGCTTATTGAAAGCGAAGAAAAATTCTCTACCATCTTCAAAGTAGCCCCTGGCTCGATCATGCTTTCTTCGCTGCCTGACGGGAAGACAGTGGAAGTCAATGACAATTTCTCCCTGATCACAGGTTACAGCCGTGATGAAGCCCTGGGCAAAACGACCGGCGACCTGGGGATGTGGACGGATCAGGACGCACGCGCTCGCTTTTTGTCAAAACTCAAAACCGATGGATTTGTGCGGGATTTTGAAGCTGAATTGAATCATAAGTCCGGCGCAATCCGCAATGGCATGGTTTCCGGCTATATTGTCACCATCCTGGGTAAGAAATACCTGATGGGCACGTTCTACGATATCACAGAACGCAAGAAAGCAGAAAAAGCCTTGCAGGGAAGTGAAGAACGTTTACGATTAGCTACAGAATTAGCAAATGTAGCTGTCTGGGAGTATAGTTTTATTACAAACAGCATGTCCCGCTCAAAGAATCATGATAAGCTATACGGAGTTGAATGGCAAACGAAGTGGGATCTAAATACTTTTACAAATGCAACACATCCTGATGACCGTGAATATTCAAACGGGATTATCCAAAAATCAGTAGCAAAAGGAGGGCCGGATCAATACGAATTTGATTTCCGGGTGGTTTATCCGGACCAGTCAATTCACTGGTTAATGGTCGTTGGACAGGTGATTGAGCGTAATTCAGACGGGCAAGGCATAATTGTTCGTGGAAGTCTTATTGATATTACCGAGCGCAAGCAGGCGGAAGAAGAGCTGCGAAAACACCGAGACCATCTTGAAGAAATAGTCAAAGAGCGCACAGCCCTGCTTACCACAAAGTCAGAACAACTCCATGAAAACCAGATTGCTCTGATTGGTCTTGTCGAAGAGCTGGAACAGGCAACGAAAGACCTCAATAGCGCAAACATCCACCTCAAAGAACTTGACCGCCTGAAATCCATGTTCATAGCATCCACAAGCCATGAACTCAGGACTCCGCTCAATTCCATCATAGGCTTCTCAAGCATCCTTCTTGAAGGCTACTCAGGCGAATTAAATCCTGAGCAAAAGGAACAGCTTGGTATTATCCATTCCTCAGGCGAGCATCTTCTTTCGCTTATAACTGATGTCATAGACTTATCAAAAATCGAGGCAGGCAGGATAGATATACACATTTCCGAGTTCAAGCTCAGGGATGTCGTGGACGAGGCTGTTTCAATGCTTGATGCAAACATAAAGGGAAAGGGGCTTGAGTTGAGTGTCGAAGTAGAAGACATACCTATGAAAACAGAAAGGAGACGCCTGCTCCAGTGCATCACGAACCTTCTTGGCAATGCTGTGAAATTCACAGAAAAGGGAAGTATCAAAATAACCGCAAGAATTATAAAAAAGAACGTGGATATATCTGTTACAGATACAGGCATTGGAATAAAAACGGGAGATATTCCAAAACTCTTTGCGCCGTTTGTGAGGCTGGAATCGCCGATTACTGCGAAAACCTCTGGTACGGGGCTTGGGCTGTACCTTTCAAAGAAACTTGCACGGGATATTCTCGGTGGGGATGTGGACGTGGAAAGCGAACACGGTAAAGGCAGTACGTTCACGCTGCATGTGCCTGCTGAGTTGTAAAAACGAGGCTGGAAAATGAAATAGTTATCCTGTATAGAGGGGAAGTTTTTTAAATTAGTATACCTATATGTAGAGTATGGATAAAGACCTCATTAAAAAGCTAATAATTCTTGCGCAGGAGCGCGATGTCAAATTAGCGAAGAGGGAAGTGGAAATAAGATTCACAGGAAAAATCAATAGCATAATCGGACCGCGGCGAGCTGGCAAAACATTTTTCATATACCAGAACATGAACGACCTGCGGAAAAAAGGTCTTAAAGATAAGATGCTCTACATCAACTTTGAAGATGAGAGACTTTTTCCTGTCAAAAAAGAAGAGCTTGACCTGATACTTGAATCATATTATGAACTTTATCCTGAGAATGTGGGGGAAAAGCTGTATGTATTTTTTGATGAGATACAGGTGGTTCCGAACTGGCAGCTTTTCATCAGGAGACTGAACGACCAGGAAAACATGGAGATATGCATCACAGGTTCAAGTTCAAAACTGCTAAGCAGGGAAATAGCCACTGAATTAAGGGGCAGGACTTTAACATATTTTATTTATCCATATTCTTTTAAAGAATTCCTGAAAACAAAAGGCGTACAACTTGAAAGGAATTTTGAGTATAAACCAGTGATATATGAAATAAAGAAACTGCTTCAGGAGTATGTAGAATTCGGCGGTTTTCCTGAAGTCACAGAAAGGGACAGCGTTCTTAAAACTAAAATCCTGCAGGAATATTTTGATATGATATTTTACAGGGATCTTGTGGAAAGATATAAAATAAGGAATTTTATTGCCGTAAAAGAGATAATGCTCACCCTTTTAAATAACTTTTCGACATATTTTTCAATAAACAGGTATCATGGGTCTTTGAAATCCCAGGGGAAAAAAATAAGCAAAAATACTTTGTTCACATACCTGTCCTGCATAGCTGACATAAATTTTGTTTTTTTAGTTCCAAAGTATGGCAAACTGAAAGAGCAGATAGCGAATCCTAAAAAGGTCTATGTCATAGACACTGGTTTGATAAACGCTGTTGCTTTTAAGGTTTCCAGGGATATTGGAAAACTATATGAAAACCTCGTTTTTATAGAACTTAATAGAAAAGGGAAAGAAGTGTATTATTGGAAAAATAGCTATGAATGTGATTTTTTGGTCAAAGAAGGAGAAAAAATCAAAGAAGCTATACAGGTTTGTTATGAAGTTACCGAAAAAAACAAAGAGAGGGAAATAAACGGGTTAATAGAAGCTATGGAAGAGTTCAAACTCAGTGAAGGTATGATAATAACGAACGACTTCGAAGGAGAAGAGGTAGTAGAAGGCAAAAAGATAATCTACACGCCTTTATGGAAATGGCTGCTGCAATAGCCTGGATGTATAAAAAACGAGTCTTTATATCTTCCGGTTTGAAAAACCACCGAGAGCACAGAGCCACAGAGAAACGCGGCACAGCTCTGTGCTCTCCGTGTGCTCTGTGGTTGAAAAACTTTTGCAGCAATTCCTTATTCCAGGAAAAAGTAAAAAAATCTTCAAAAATGACCGCAAGAATTATAGAAAATAACGTAGATATATAAGTTACAGATACAGGCATTGGAATAAAAACGGGAGATATTCCTGATGCGAAATCCCCTTGCACGGGGCTGTACCTTACAAAGAAACTTGCACGGGAGATTCCAGTCTGGGATGTGGACGTGGAAAGCGAACACGGTAAAGGCAGTACGTTCACGCTGCATGTGCCTGTTGAAATGGGGGAAACATGAAAGTTCTTGTAGTAGAAGACGAACCAAACAATATGAAACTCATGAGCATAGTGCTGAAAAAACACGGGCATGAGCCTGTGGAAGCATTCACGGGACAGGAAGGCGCAGAAAAAGCCGCATCTTCCCGACCTGACCTTATCCTTATGGACATCAAGCTTCCTGATATGGACGGGCTTGAGGTTACAAGGAGAATAAGGAAAATCAAAAATATGAAGGACGTGCCTATAATCGCAATTACATCGTATGCGATGGCAGGGGACAGGGAAGAGGTAACGAAGGCAGGGTGCAACGGATATTTTGAAAAACCCATCAATCCGCTCACGATTATGAACGAAATAGAGGCAATATTAAAGGAAAGAACATGAAAGCGCTTGTAGTTGATGATAAGATAAACAACCGGAAGCTTCTGTTAAAGATGCTGGGCAGCCGGGGCTATGAAGTAATCGAGGCGGGCAACGGGATAGAAGCACTGGAACAGGTAAAAAAAGAAACCCCTGACATCATAATTTCCGATATAATGATGCCTGTTATGGACGGGTTCACCCTGCTTCGGCGGCTTGGGGAAAACAGTAAAACAAAAGCCATACCTTTCATATTTTACACCGCAGTCTATGTGAGCGAAGAGGATAAACAGCTTGGACTGTCGCTTGGAGCATTACGATTCCTCGTTAAACCCATAGAGCCAAAAGATTTCCTTGGCGAGCTTGAGGATGCGTTAAAAGAAGTTGGTGCAGGCAAGCTCAAGCCGTCTGAAACCGCAATGGAGGAAAAGGAATACCTTACAAAGTACAGCGAGCGCGTATTCCTGAAACTTGAATCGAAGATAAAAGAGCTTGAGGAAGAAGTTGAAAAACGCATAAAGGCTGAGCAGGCGCTTGAAGTATATATAGAAAAGCAGGCTGTTCTTGTTGAGCTGAGCCAGCTTGTGATAAACGATGCCGCTATTCCTGACCTTATGAACCATGCTGTCGGGCTGACAGGTAAAACACTTAACACGGAATACAGTACGATTTATGAATTTCTTCCAGACCGCAGCAAACTTGTGCTTCGGGCAGGAACCGGCTGGAAGAAAGAGCTTATTGGCAGTGCAACGGTTGACACCGGTGAAAGGTCGCATGCAGGTTTTACCCTCCTGACCAATGAGCCTGTGGTTCTTGAAGATGCGGGCACGGAAGAGCGGTTTGAACTGTCATCACTGTTAAAAGAACAGGGGGCAGTCAGCGGCATGACCGTTATTATCACCGGCAGGGAACGACCGTTTGGTATCCTTGGAGTCCATACAACACAGCTTCGGCGTTTCACAGCAGATGATATAAGTTACATCCAGAATGTTGCAAATACGCTGTCACTTGCGATTGAGCGCAGGAGGGCGGAAGATGAACTTCGCGAAAGTGAGGAAAACTACAGGAACCTTTACGAAGAAGCACCCAACGCTTACTTTTCAGTAGGCACAGACGGAAAGATAATTAAAGCGAACAGGCGCGCAGGCGAGATGCTGGGATTTACGCGTCCTGAATTGATTGGAAAACCTGCGCCTGAACTGTATGCAGATACGCCTTCTGGTAAAACCAAAGCGAAAGACGTTTTTAAGCGGTTCATTGCCGGAAAAGGGATACTGGGAGAAGAGCTTGAGATGCAAAGAAAGGATGGTAGCCGCGTGTGGGTTGCGCTTTCCGTGCGTCCTGTGGAAGATGAGAACGGGAAAGTCATCGCAAGCCGTTCGATAGCAGTTGATATTACAGAGCGTAAACTCGCCGAGGAAATACGTGTTGAGAAAGAGCGGCTTGAATATGCAAGCCAAGCCAAGAGTGATTTCCTTGCCAGCATGAGCCATGAATTGAGGACGCCATTGAATGCTGTTCTTGGATTTGCGGAACTGCTGAAAACAGAGGGTCAATCTGAGTTAAGCGAGAAACAGATGCGCTATGCTGATAACATTTATACAAGCGGCAATTTCCTGCTCACCCTTATCAATGATATTCTTGACCTTTCCAAAGTAGAAGCAGGGAAGATTGAACTGAAAAAAGAAAAGCTCTCTATCCCGATAACCATTGATGAGACTATCACACTCATAAAAGAAAAAGCCATTAAGCACAATATTGTTATTAAGAAAGAAATTGACCCCGGACTTGATTGTATAGAAGCAGATAAGCAAAGGGTGAAGCAGATACTTTTTAACCTGCTGAGCAATGCGGTAAAGTTCAGCAAGGAAAAAGGGGGAACTGTTACAATAACTGCAAAAAAAGTTGGTGAAAATATGCAGGTTTCTGTCTCTGATACAGGCATTGGGATTAAGCCTGAGAACATGGACAAGCTTTTCCAGAAATTCGAGCAGCTTGAGAAAGGAATTTCAGCCAGATACGGGGGAACCGGTCTTGGGCTTTCAATATGCAAACAGCTTTCGGAACTGCACGGGGGCAAAATCTGGGCAGAGAGTAAGTACGGTGAAGGAAGCACGTTTACGTTCACGCTGCCGCTGCCGGTTGTGGGGAAAGTATAATCCCGGCATAAGTCCCCTTTTAAGAGAAAAAAGGACATAGAACACGGATTGAACGGATGACACGGATACGCACAGATGTGTGGAAATCCCTGTGTTATCAATCATAATAAATCAACAAACAGGCAAATGATGCCCGAAATCTGCCAGAGAAGAAGAAGCTTTATGACTCTCTCCTGTATTTGTCGTATTCTTCTTTGGAAATTTTAACCTGTTTAAGGATATCCCTTAAAAGCCCGATACTGAGTTCTTCATTCCCATGCAGAGAAACCACTGTTTTTCTTCCGTCTGGATGAATATACCTTGCATGGCTTCCTACCTGATGCACTTTCACAAAGCCAAGTTTTTCTAAAATCTTGCCCATTTTCCTTCCAGAAATTGGAAGGAGACGTGTCACGCTATAACCTCTAACTGTTGTACTCCTATGAATTTTAGCGGCAGGATATTTTCTCCATCTGCTTCAAGGCATACCTGTATAGCTTCTTTTATGCGTTCCATTGCCTGCCCTACCGTTTTTCCCTGGGTGTAACAGCCGATAATATCAGGCACCTTAGCCACATAAATTCCATCTTCATCCTGTTCGATAAGTACTGTGAAGTTTAAAACTTTTTTTTCCAATTTAACCATAATATATTATCTGTTTGGCATGATATTTATATATGTTTGATGCCAGATGGATTGCGGGTTAAGCAGAAGTACGGAGGCACAGGGGTCGAGCTTGCTGTTACGAAACATATTGTGGAACAACACAGCGGGAAAATATGGGCTATGTATAGTCCCGAAACCTTTGACTTTATAGACTCATCTTCTCAGCATGGGAAAACGAAATAAAGTCATAAAATGAACGATTTAATATTAAATCTAATGTATTTATTCCCTATTTTTTTGCGGTGTTTGGGAACTAAAATTCAAACCCGCACCGGAACGCCCTTTTCCCTCAAATAATCCTTCGCATCCCCGACAGTGTACTCCCCGAAATGGAAAATACTTGCAGCAAGCGCAGCATCAGCCTTGCCCTTTGTAAAAGCATCATACATGTGCTCGATATTCCCTGCTCCGCCTGAGGCTATTATCGGAATGTCCAGAAGCTCAGAAAGCGTGCGCGTTATCGGCAAATCAAACCCGTCCTTTGTCCCGTCCCTGTCCATGCTGGTAAGCAAAATCTCACCCGAACCAAGCGCCTCAACCTTCTGCGCCCACTGGACAGTATCGATTCCCATTTGTTTCCTGCCCCCGTAGATTACAACCTCATACCATGCCTTCGTCCCGTCCTCAAGCTCGATAATTGTTTTATCCTCATTTCCCCCAAGGTTGGTATTTCGCCTGCAATCAATCGCAGTGACAATACACTGGGAACCGAACATATCAGCCGCTTCTTTCACAAATCCGGGATTATTAATAGCTGCTGTATTGACAGATACCTTGTCCGCACCCGCCCGCAGGATTTTTTTTATTGCTTCTGTTGAGCTGATGCCGCCGCCAACAGTAAGAGGGATGAAAACCTCATCTGCTGTTCTCTCAATAACATCAATCATCGTCCGCCGCCGCTCGTGGGATGCTGTAATATCAAGGAACACAAGCTCATCCGCACCCTGCTCGTTATACCTCTTTGCCAGCGAAACCGGGTCGCCCGCTTCACGCAGGTCAACAAACTCCACTCCTTTTACGACACAGCCGCCTTCCCTGTCAAGGGTCACGTCAAGGCAGGGGATAATTCGTTTGGTAAGCATTACCCTTCCATGTTTTTATAAAATGAAATAGTTTTGGATAATTCCGGGCATTGCGGACTTGTTGATGTCGATGCGTTTAAAATAATAAAACCGTTAAAGGAAGCCTAAAGCATCCCCAATCCTGGCAAGCTCAGGACCTGTTGTTTCCAGTCCTGCCACATAACCTGTGCTGTTTGCAAGCAGTCCAGAACCTACAAGAGGCGAGCCGAAATTCACAGTCCCGATATCCACGGGAAGACCGAACAGGTCTTTTATTACCCCGATTTCGTTCTGTGTGGCTTTCGGGTGGACAAGTACACCTTTATTCGTGGCAACGCCTGCCATGCCTATGGTTCCAAGACCCCCGATTGTACCGCGCTTTACATTAACCCCGAGATATTTTTCAATTACATTTAATGACTTATCAGTTAGTTCAGGATGCACAAGCGCTGCCGTATCATTACACATTATGAGATTCCCTGCCGCGTTAAGTCCCTGTGTTAACCTTGCGGCTTTTATGTGTTTCCTGATAGACCTGATTTCCTTTTCATAGATTAAACCGGCTGCAATAATCCCGTGTGAATTCCCGCACAGGAAACTGCCGATTATGGAACTTCCACCCACGAAAACCTTGTATACAGGAACACCCAGTGATTCTTCAAGGTCGCCTGCCGTTTCATCTGGTACGTCAGGAGGGACAAACGCAAGCTCGTCCGTACATGCTGCAAAAACACCCAGCACAGGGCTGCCCGATATATTTAACCTGCGTTTCAACCCTATGCCTCCACTTAAAAAAATTTAGTCCTGGGCAAGTTCGGCTTCCACGCCGCCTGCCTCGAACTTAACCACACGGACACGTAATTTTGCCGGTGGTTTCTCAGAACCCCTCTCCCAGAGTTTCTCATTAATACTGCCATCAATCCTTACGTTCTTGATATCCTCTTTCATATGTTTTGCAAGAAATTCTTTTGTCTTCTTTGCAGCACAGTTTGCTCTCTTCCAGCGGGGTGCTTTCCTTGCATCAGTAAGAGGAATAGTATAAATCCTTTCAATATCTGCCATAATTCCACCTTAATCTTTAATTGTATTCCTTCTCCAGTGTCTTCTCTTGGGATGTGTCGTTACATTCCTGTTTGTTTTTACAATTACCCATGATGGGACGCGCTGGTTCTGGTTATGCGCTTTTGCTAAACTTATCTTCCTGCCTTTTGTTTTCTGGGACATGAATAATCACCGAATAATCTCAAATAGAGTAACACTTAGTGTATTGGTTGATTGATAAAGCTTTTGGAGATAATTTCAGGAACCGGGCATTATTAATCATGTTTATACTCCTGCTGGAATTTCGAAATCTGCTCCCGGTTTCCAATAACAGCCAGCGTCATCCCTTCCTTCATAACCATCTCAGGGTCAATGTAAGTTGTGGTTTTACCATTCTCTTCAATACCGATTACTGTGCATCCCACACGCGAGCGCAGCTGCGATTCTGCAATAGTTTTTCCAGAAAGCCGGGAGCTTGGAGTGACAGGATACTTTTCTATTTCCAGCCCCTGGAACATCGTTATGGTCTCATCCTCATTACCGAGGATGATTTTAGCAAGCATCTGACCTGCAAGGATGGAAAGGGAAGCCACATAATCCGCTCCCGCCCTGTATATCTTATCAATGGACTGTAAAGCGTTAGCCCTTGCAATAATGACACTATGGGGATTAATATTTCTTGCAATAAGTGTCGTGAAAATAATATCATTATCGTCATTCATGACAATTATCACAGAGGAGGCTTTTTCAAGACCTGCCTGTTTTAAAACATCTTCGTCCGTTGCATCACCTGCAACATACTCGAAATCTTTATCCTTCAATTTTGCTTCATTCATATCAACAACAACAAAACTTGCACCCGCGTCCTTCAGCACTTTGGCGATTCTCCTGCCAACATCGCCGAATCCCGCAAGGATAATATGCTTTCTCATAAAACACCCCTTGTTAATTCCTTCAGCGCCTCAAGCTGGTTTTCCGTTCCAACAGCAAGCAGTACTGAATTCTCCTTTATAGAATCCGATGGGTGCGGATTCAGTGACAATGTCCCGCCAGTCCACAGCCCGACAATATTTGCACCTGTTTTCTGCCTTATATTAGCCAGCGCAAGTTTTTTCCCGATAAGTACACTGCGGGGATAAATCGGCAGTTCCACGATACTTATATCCTCAAATATCCCTGTAGCTCCTGCAAGATGGTCTGTTAACGGGTCAATCGCTTTTCTTCCAAGATATGTCCCGAATAACGTTTTCGGGGAAATTACACGGTCTGAGCCTGCGTACCTCAGGTACTTTGATTTTGCCGTATTTTCAACAATTGAGATAATCTCTATATCACTTATCTCCCTGGCAGTCAGGACTATACCCGCATTCATCTCATCACTTTTGTTTGCAATCAGCATTCTTGCAGAATGTATATTTGAATCAAGCAGTGTATTTTTATCAGTGGCATCCCCGAAAACACAGAGTATTTTCCGTGATTTTAATTTCCGTAATGTTTTTTCATCATCATCAACTATAAGGAAAGGGATTTTTTCATCATCAAGCTCTGAAATCAGGGTTTCAACAAGCTGGTTGTACCCGCATATTATGATATGCTCTTTAAGGTCAAGCGGTGCACGGGTTGGAAGCTCTTTCAGGATGCGTCTCTCAAGCCATGGGGTGACAACCAGCGGGAACAGGAGTGCAAAAATCATCATCACGCCTGAGAGGGCAACCAGTGCGCTGAATATCTGCCCGATAGGGGTGGTAAAATAAATCTCGCCATAACCCACAGTTGTCATAGTGACAATCACCCAGTATACAGAAGTTACAAAAGTGAAGTCCTTGTCTTCGTATGTATACATCAGGTACTGGAATACGATACTGTAGAGTAATATAAAAAACGTGAAAATAGAAACATAGGTGAATATGGATTTGTTTATTCTCAGCTTGAACATCTCTGGGACAATATTGTATAGCTTGTTTATAATATTAATTGTGGCGTATGGGGAAGTCCTAATTCCTCATGCTTGTAATCGGGGCTGGCATCCTGCCGCCGCGCCGGATGAAGTTGCCTGAGCCTGACCTGTTAACCTTCATCACATAACTCTCGCCAAGCAGTCCCCCGAAATTGACATAATCCCCGGCTTTTTTGCCTGGAACTGGTATGAGCCTCACACCTGTTGTTTTCCCGTTAACCATACCTATTGACAGTTCATCTGCAATTATTGCAGATAATGTTTCAGCGGTTGTGTCGCCGGGAATGGCAATCATATCAAGCCCGACAGAACACACTGCTGTAAGGGCTTCCAGTTTTTCAAGCGTGAGTGAACCTGATTTCACAGCCTCGTTCATGCAGGAATCCTCGCTTACAGGAATAAACGTGCCGCTTAATCCGCCGACATTTCCTGATGCCATTGCACCGCCTTTTTTCACAGCATCCACAAGTAACGCAAGTGCTGCCGTACTTCCAGGCGCGCCCATTTTCCCGACACCCATGAGTTCCACGATTTCTGCAACCGAATCCCCTACTTTCGTTGTGGATGCAAGCGATATGTCCACTATCCCGAACGGAACATCCATTTTCCTTGCAAGTTCCCTGCCAATAAGCTCGCCTGCTCGTGTTATCTTGAAAGCCGTCCTCTTTATGACCTCAGAAAGCTCAGTAAGGTCACAGTCCTGATTTTTCTCAACAACGTTCTTTATAACACCTGGTCCGCTAATTCCTATATTAAGTGAGAAATCCGGCTCGCCAATGCCGTGGAATGCGCCTGCCATGAACGGGTTATCCTCAGGCGCATTTGAGAATACGACGAATTTTGCGCACCCGATTCCGTTTTCCGTGCGCTCAGAAACCTGCTTCAGGATTTGCCCTATCTTTACCACGGCATTCATGTTCATGCCGGAAACCGTGGATGCTACATTCAGGAACCCGCATACCCTTTCAGTACTTGAAAGCACATCCGGCAGCGAGTCGATGAGCCGCGCATCCCCGCGCGTCATGCCTTTCTGGACAAGCGCACCGTAGCCTCCGATAAAGTCAATGCCTGCATCCTGTGCCGCTTTATCAAGCGTCTTTGCGACTTCCAGCGGCGCATCATTACCCATTGACTCAATAAGCAGGGCAACAGGAGTTACGGATATCCTCTTGTTGATTATCGGGATAGCGTATTTTTCACCCAGGGTATCGGCTTCACTAATCAGCAACCTGCCGTAATCTGTTATCCGTTCATAAATATTTGATTTGAACGTATCAAGGTCTGAATTAATGCAATCTTTCAGGTTTATACCAAGGGTCACAGTTCTTATGTCAAAATTCTGGTAAAGGGTCATGTTGACGGTTTCCATGACTTCCTCAAATGAAATTTCCATACCGCCCCCGCTATACCCTATGCATTGCTTTGAAGATGTTTTCCTGCTGTACCTGGATTTTCAGCCCCATTTCGCTTTCAATATCGGATAACTCTTTTTTCAGTTCGCCGATTGTTTTTGTTGAACCCGATATGTCAACAAGCATGGTCATGACAAAATAACCATCCCATATTTTCTGGTTCAAATCCTCGATATTGATACTGTATTTGAAAAGCGCCCCGGAAACTTTTGCAATTATTCCTTTCTGGTCTTTTCCCAGAACTGTTATGAAGACTAATTCCTTTGTCATTTAAATTCCGCCTGACTGCCAGAATACTATTTATATCGGTGTTGGAGGTTAAATATTGTTATGCATCCGGCAGGTTGAAACACATTTCTATTTAATGTTGACCTGCCAGATACCATCTGCTTCTATATCCAGCAAATAGTTCCCTGGAAATAGGATGTCAACCTCTTTTTTCCCCTCAAATAAGCCGATTTCATTAGCCAGTCCTGCAACCCTGTTACCTTTATTATCCAGCAATTCCACAATAAAATTACTTTCCCCGCCATGTTTCAGCGTAAACGTCTTTTTTCCTTCTGGAAGGTAAAACAACCCGGTTGCCTGCATGGATTTACCTGATAACTCGTGTGCCTGTTTCGCAGCACGGGCTAAAACAGGCTGTTCTGCAATAATTTCCCAGCGGGCATCCGAATCCGCTTTTATTTGAAGCTGGTACTTGCCCTGCGTACTTATTTTCACAGCTTTTGAACCGTTAAAATTCGTGACAGGTTCATACGCCTTATTTACAAGCTGTGCATCCAGCCTGAACTTCCCGTCATTGTCCGTATCCTCAACAAGGTCAATACCAAGGTATTCATCAGGCGATGCAACCATGTGGCGTATCTTAAACACGGCAAGCCCTTCCTTTAGTTCAAACGTGTCAGTAAACATCCTTCCAGTACCGCTCATTACAACAGGTTCAGGTATGGATGGAGCCAGGACAGTTTTTCCCGCAGGTTCAGGCGCATCATTTCCAGTACAACCACTGACAAACATAACAGCTGTAATCAACAGGAGCAGGATTAAGCAGGGCAGTATTTTCTGTGTCATTTGTTCCTACAAATCTAACTTATATTATAAACCTGCTGTTACGTCCTGATACGGGCTTATTTCTCCCAATTTTTGAGCCCCGACAGAAAGCTTTAATTCGAATCCGGTACACTCTAATCCAATCTTAATTAAAAGGAAATAATACTTAATTAAATGTGGAAAATTGAAGACGCCATTGAACTGTACGGGATTGAACGCTGGGGTAGTGGATATTTTTCGTATAACAACAAAGGCAATTTAATAGTATCACCGACAAAGAGCAAATCACAGGTTATTGACTTAAAGAAAGTCATTGAACATTTAGCGGACAAAAAAATAAAATTCCCGGTTTTATTCAGGTTCCCGCAGATACTTGAAGGGCAGATAAAAGAAATAAACGGCGCATTTTCAAGCGCTATTTCCGAGTTCAGTTATAAAAACCATTACCAGGCTGTATTCCCGATAAAGGTAAACCAGCGAAAGGAAGTTCTTGAGGATATTGTAAAATCCGGGAAGAAATATAACATCGGGCTGGAAGTCGGGACTAAAGCCGAACTTCTGGCTGCATTATCCTTTGAGTTGAGTAATAACTCTGTTATTATCTGCAATGGTTTCAAGGACGAGGAATACCTGAAAATTGCACTGGATGCAACAAGGATAGGGAAAAATGTAGTTGTTGTCATAGACGAGTTTGATGGAACAGAGAGGCTGGTTAAGCTTTCACATAAACTAAATGTCAAACCTGTAATTGGTATCAGGGCAAAACTTTACTCAAGGGGAAGCGGGAAATGGGCTGAATCCGGGGGAGAGACATCCAAGTTCGGTCTCACAACCACAGAAATGCTGGACAGTATTAAAATCATCGAAGAATACGATATGCTCGAACAGCTCCAGATGCTTCATTTCCATATCGGCTCCCAGATTACCGAGGTCAGGAGAATCCAGAGGGCTGTCAAGGAAGCAGCCCGTGTTTACGCAAAAATTAAACGGATGCGGATAAACATCAAATATTTTAACATCGGCGGCGGGCTTGGTGTGGATTATGACGGAAGCAAGACTTCATCCGAAGCAAGCGCCAATTATTCTATTCATGAGTATGCAAATAATGTCGTGTATTCCCTGAAAGAAGTATGTGACGAGGAAAACGTATCCCACCCGATAATCATATCTGAAAGCGGACGTGCCATCAGCGCGTATCACTCAGTTCTTGCCATTAATATAAAAGGAAGCAAGAACGGGCATTATAATAAGAAAGTCGAACTTGAGGGGAACGAATACCATACAATAAAAGAACTGTATGAAACCTCAAAAGAAATAAACATCAAGAACTATGTCGAGTATTTCCATGATGCCATAGAGCATCGCGACGAACTGATTTCCCTCTTCAATCTCGGTGAAATAGAACTTGAAGATAAATCAAAAGGAGAAATTCTTTTCTGGCAGATATGTAAAAAGGTTGCAGCATTTGCACGGGAAACCGAGAATGAATCCGACGAGTTCGATGATTTAAACAAACTCTTATCCAAGAAATATATCGGTAATTTTTCAATTTTCCAGTCCATGCCTGATTTCTGGGGAATTGACCAGTTATTCCCGATTGTGCCTGTCAGCGGTGTTGACAGGAAACCAACTGAATACGGGACTCTTGTCGATATAACATGTGATTCTGACGGTGAAATCGATAAATTCGTTGACCTTAAGGATGTCAAGGAAATACTGGAACTGCATGAACTGGATAACAGTTCGTATTACCTTGCCGCTCTTCTTATTGGCGCGTACCAGGATACTATAGGGGATTACCACAACCTTTTCGGAACGGTTAACGAGGCGCATATTATCGTTGATGACAACGGGAAGTGGCATATCAAGAAACTGGTAGCCGGGGACAGGAACTGCGATGTGCTCGGTTTTGTCAAGTATAATGTCAATTCCCTTTCAGGCGGCTTTAAATCAGATGTCGCACAGGCACTCAGGGAGAAAAGGATTACGGGTGCTGAAGCTGAAGAGATACTTGAGAATTATTCGAATATAATG
>PGYG01000101.1:6927-9076 GCA_002839545.1 Candidatus Methanoperedentaceae archaeon HGW-Methanoperedenaceae-1 | reverse complement strand
TTTTTGTCAGGTGCCGTTAATCAAAAAAAAGTGGATGGTGCGTTTACAGCGAGGCTAATTCCACAGCATCAGATGCACCAATAATATTGGAAACTGCACCCATTTTTTCCTTTTCGACAAGTTTTCCAAGGCGCTCTGAAACAATAAATCTTTCAAGCATTAAGATTATTTTTGCCTTTGGATTATCATGATTAAGATGGTAAAGCTGCGTTTTCCCAACTTTTTTTGCTTTTTTGATAATGTCTTCATTTAATAATTTATTTATATGAACATACACAGTTGCCTTTGTCACACCCGTCATTCGTGATATCTCAGGAGCTGATAAAGTTTCATCATAGTTTTCTGCAAAAGTTTCAACTATTTTGACTTGCGGGCAATCTCCGAAAAGTTTAGATAATACATACATGGCTCACCTATGGTTTAATATCCAGTCTTTAAGTATAGTTATTATACTACTTAATTCTATTGCGCAGGATTTATAAAGTTCTTCACCTTTTTGAGCATCAAATGAGCTATATTGAACTTACCAATGATGAGCGCAAAGTCCTTGAGTTACTTGGTAAGCTGCATATATCGCAGAATAAGAACATCAATGAAGCTACTATACGCAAGAAGTTGCCATCCAAATATCAAACCTGCATGAAACGATTAAAAACCTGCACAGCAAAGGACTTTTAAGATATTATCGCTCGCAAAATTATTGTTTGACTTATGAAGGAAAGAAGATTGCTAAGAGATTAGCAGTCGAACTTTTCAGAAAAACATATAGTGACCTCAGAATTCTGTTAATAATATAGCTTAACGATGCCAGCCCACCCTGAAACCCCGGCACATGAACACAGAGCCGGTCAAAGCGCTCTCAATCGGTTTCCCCTTTTCAAAACCCATGCGCAGCCCCTGTGCTCCGCAACATTCAGACTGCAAACCACACGAAAAGATGCCGGAACTGTTGTAATTATCGACTAATGTCGGTGCGCTGGAAAAACCACTGAGCGCTCGGAGGACACAGAGAAAAACAACCCTCTGTGAACTCCGTGTCCTGTTATGAAAAAAAATAAAACCTTTTTTTATCTTTATATTCTTACTTCGTCAAGCAAAAAAGGCGGGTAAAATACACCGTTCTCAGTAATCACGGCACTTACATTTTCCATAGGGGTTGCATCAAACGCAGGGTTATAAACAACCACATCCAGCGGCGCAATCTGCGCAGTTCTATTTCAATATCATCCTCGAACTGCTCAAAATCAAACGTAGAAACAGGCGCAGCCACATAAAACGGTATCCCGTGTTCTTTTGCGATGACAGAATGCGTATATGTGCCAATCTTGTTAAACACCGCATCAGCCGTAATCCTGTCAGCGCCCACGATGACCTTATCAACCATGCCTTTTCGCATCACATGACCTGACATACTGTCAGTGATAAGCGTTACCGGTATGCTGTCTTCCATTAGCTCCCATGCGGTAATACGGCTTCCCTGGTTTAACGGGCGTGTCTCGCAGGATATGACCTTGATGTCCTTTCCAGCCTCAACAGCAGAACGGATAACACCAAGAGCAGTACCCCAGTCAACACATGCCATTTTTCCGGCGTTGCAATGTGTCATTACAGTATCCCCGTCTTCGAGAAGTTTTGCCCCATGTTTTCCAAGCTGCCTGTTCTTTTCTACATCCTCGTCTGCAATGAGCCGCGCCTCATCAAGTGCGAACATCCTGGCTTCCTGGATATTCTTTGCTTCTTCAACAGCCCTGGTAACACGGTTCACACCCCAAGAGAGATTCACGGCAGTCGGGCGGGTTGCGGAAATGGTTTTTCCCGCAGTTTCGATGTCATGTGTAATTCCAGCCAGCGTTGCCGCGGTGCTTATTTGCGCTGCAAGAGCCACGCCAAAACCACCAGCCGCCCCGAGTGCAGGCGCTCCCCTGACGCGCAGTGATTTAATAGCCTCACACAGGGAATCAATGGTTCTGCATTCGATAACCCTGTTTTCACGCGGAAGGAGGGTCTGGTCAATCATTATAATCGTATTGTTGGTATAATCCCAGTCAATTGTTCTCATTGGAATCAACATATCACCATTAGATATTTAAATCCTGCCGTTTTAGGAAATGGTATGATTGTGGTAAAAATCGGAGGAAGCCTTATGCAC
>PGYG01000101.1:3742-6863 GCA_002839545.1 Candidatus Methanoperedentaceae archaeon HGW-Methanoperedenaceae-1 | reverse complement strand
TTTGCAGATACTGTCAGGAAAACAGATGTTACGCAGGAGGCAGCCCACTGGATGGCAGTCCTTGCGATGGAACAGTATGGTTATTATCTTGCTGATAAGACGGATGTAAAGTGTACTCATGATATTTATGCCGAAGGCTTCGGTGCACGGATTTTCCTTCCCTACACGTTCCTGAAAAAAAACGATGAGCTTCCCCATTCATGGGATGTAACATCAGACACAATTGCCGCATGGGTTGCACAAAAGCTCCATTCAAGGTTAATCAAAGCCACTGATGTGGACGGGATATACATAGACGGGAAACTTGAGACAGAACTCAGTGCAGCTTCACTTATCGGGAAGGATACGTGTGTGGATAAGGAACTGCCGCATTTCCTTATTAAGAATAAGATGAATTGTGAGATTGTGAATGGTAATTGCCCTGGCAGGCTGGTACGCTCGTTCAAAAATAAGGTAATCGGGACAGTTATTAAAGGATAAGTCCAATTCCTATTGCATTATGTTTTAAATTAAATAATACGAAATATGAGTAAGGTGGTTATGATGGAAAAAAACAGAATCTCACAACATGAATCAGTTTTAAAAGTTTATGAAAGGATTAAAAAAGACGGCATGAACAACATCTGGGACCGTTTCGAATCCCAGGGTTTAGGCAGCAATCCTGACCAGCGCTGTCCATTCTGTATGAGCGGGGCACGCTGCGACCTGTGTTCAAACGGTCCGTGCCGCGCTGATGCATCCATAGATAAAAGGGGCGTATGCGGTATAACCGCCGATGGCATGGCTATGCGCATGATGCTTATAAGAAACGTCCTTGGCGCTTCAACATATCATTACCACACAGAACAGACAATAAGAACCCTCAGGGCAACAGCAAAAAACGAAACGCCGTTTAAAATAACTGAAATCGGGAAACTGGAAACTTTTGCTTTGCGGCTCGGAGTTGATACTTCAGGCACACCGTCTGAAATAGCGCTTCGCCTGTGTGATTTTGTAGAGAAGGATTTTCATCGTCCCCATGATAAACCCAGCCTCGTAGTTGAGGCAATGGCACCTAAAGAAAGAAAAGAAACATGGAATAAACTGGGTATTTTCCCCGGCGGTATCCACGGTGAGTTAATGACAAGCACAAGCTCGTGCCTGACCAATGTTGACGGGTACTACGTAAGCCTGGCGCTCAAGGCGATGCGTCTTAGCATTGCAATGGCTTACCAGAGCCAGATAGTCAATGAATTCTGCCAGGACATTCTTTATGGCATACCCCGCCCCCACAACATGCGCGTTGACCTTGGCGTGCTTGAACCAGATTATGTAAATGTCCTGCCAAATGGGCATGAACCTTTCCTTGGCTTTGCCATGGTACAGCTTGCCAGGAAAAAAGAATGGCAGGAGAAAGCAAAAAGTGTGGGGGCAAAAGGATTGCGTGTAATTGCAAACATAGAGACAGGGCAGGAAATGATACAGAGATGGGAGATGGACGATGTATTTTATGGTTTTACAGGGAACTGGTTAATGCAGGAAGCCGTTCTTGCAACCGGTTGTGTTGACCTGTTTGTGGCAGATATGAACTGCTCAATGCCAATAGACCCGCTTTATGCCAGTAAATACAAGTTCAAACTTATTCCTGTTAGTGACGTTGTTGCTTTTGAGGGAATAGATGAACGAATTAATTACATACCTGAAAAGGCGGAAGAACAGGCGGAACAGCTACTCCAGATGGCAGTCGATAATTTCAAAGAGCGGCGAAGAATGGTTGAGCCGGTTACAGGACTAAATGTGAGGGAAGCAGTTGTCGGATTCTCAACCGAGAGTATAGTAGCGGCTCTTGGCGGTTCAATTGAGCCTCTGCTTGATGCGATAAAAAAAGGCACGATACGCGGTGTTGCAGGACTTGTTTCGTGCTCGACATTGAGGGATTCAGGGCAGGATGTGCATAGTGTGCGCGTGGCTAAAGAGCTTATAAAACGTGATATTCTTGTGCTTTCAATGGGATGCGGGAATGGTGCTATGCAGGTTGCAGGACTGTGCAGCCAGGACGGAACACAGTTTGCAGGCACGGGTCTTAAATCACTTTGCGGGGCGCTGGATATTCCGCCGGTTCTCAGTTTTGGCACATGCACCGATACAGGCAGGCTTGCCGACCTGCTGAGTGTGATTTCAGTGGCTCTGGGGAATGTGCCCGTTTCCGACCTGCCGGTTGCGGCTGTAGCTCCTGAATATATGGAGCAAAAAGCTACGATAGATGCAGTTTTTGCTCTGGCATTCGGATTGTATACTTATGTCAATCCTGTGCCGACTGTTACCGGTGCGCCAAACCTTGTCAGGCTACTGACACAGGATTGCAGGGGAATTACAGGCGGTGTGCTGGATGTAGAAAAGGATGCTGTGAAAGCAGTTGATAAAATACTGGCGCATATCGAGGAGAAACGTATAAAATTGGGGATTTGAATATAGTTAGTTTTAATAGCATTCGGCTATAAGAGAGACAAAAAACCAGGAGAATATTATGGTACGAACAGAGAAACCTGAAAAATGCATATCATGCGGTATAAATTTAGTCGAAAAAGGCTATGTAAGATTTCCCTGCCCGCAGTGCGGAAAAGAAATAGGAAGATGCGTAAGCTGCAGGCACCAGAGTAATAAATATAAATGCCAGGGATGCGGATTCGAGGGGCCGTAAATCATGGGTGAAGTCGCAGCTAAGATTAAACTCATGCCAAAAAGCATGGATGTCGATTTAAATAAACTTAAAGAAGATGTCACAAAGGTAATCCCGGAAGGGGCAAAATTACACGGATTCGCAGAAGAACCAATAGCTTTCGGCTTAAAAGCCCTCATTGTCGTGGTGCTTGTAGGCGATCTTGAAGGCGGGACTGAAAAAGTGGAAGAAGCACTCAGTACAGTCGAAGGTGTGGAAAGCGTATCTGTTGTTGAACTTGGCAGGACATAGGATTTTTCCTGCTTGTTTTCTTTTTTAGGGCTTGTAGATCAGGGGTAGATCGTTGCGTTCGCAACGCAAAGGCCGCGGGTTCGAATCCCGCCGAGTCCATTTCTAAAACCAGGTCTGAGGAGCCATGATTATGAAACTTGATGCCCATATCGTATCACGGGGACGTGCACA
>PGYG01000101.1:0-3678 GCA_002839545.1 Candidatus Methanoperedentaceae archaeon HGW-Methanoperedenaceae-1 | reverse complement strand
TGGATCTCCCCAACATTGAGTGGGTAAATTATTAATCTCCTTTTTTCCTAATTAGGATTATGGACGACAAAGGACTCATACAAGTAGTATTAGGTATACACTCCCCCTGGTTTGTTAAAGATATTAACCTCAACACATCTGGAAAAAAGATGGATATCCATCTTGAATTCATCAAGGGGAGTAGATTCCCTTGCCCTGTTTGCAATAAACTAAGCGAAGTACATGATACAAAAGAAAGGACATGGAGGCATCTTGACTTCTTTCATTATGAATCATATCTGCATGCAAGAGTTCCCAGAACCAAGTGCAAAGAACATGGTGTAAAACTTGTAAATCTTCCATGGTCAAGACCGAACACCGGGTTTACATTATTCTTCGAAGCGTTAATTGTTACAATGTCTGATGTGATGCCCGTATCAGCTGTTGCAGACATGGTAAGTCTTAATGAAGAATCAGTGTGGAGAATCCTTGCTCATTACGTAAACAAAGCAGTTGAAAATGTTGATCTTTCAGAGGTTGATACGATTGGAATTGATGAAATTTCTGTGAAAAAAGGACATCAGTATATTACTTTGTTCTATGATTTCAATGAAAAACGAGTGATACACATAGAACATGGTAAGGGGAAAGATGCATTAAAGAGGTTTAAAAAAGTGATGGAAGATAAAATAAAACCTAACCAAATCAAATATATATCAATGGATATGTCCCCAGCATTTATTAGTGGTGCAAAGGAATATTTCCCGGAGGCTAAGATCGTTTTTGATAAATTCCATGTGATTAAAATGGCGAACGATACGATTGATAAAGTAAGAAGAAAGGAGCAAGATAAAAATAAGGCACTTGGTAAGACCAAGTTTATCTGGTTAAAAAATCCTGAGAATTTATCTGAACGTGAGATGAAAAAATTACATTCGATTAAGAATCTTGATACTAAAACTGCTAAAGCATATCAGTTTAGAATAGCACTTCAGAGATTGTGGTCTATTAAACACCCATATATTGTGAGAGAATATTTCAATAAATGGTATTATTGGGCAACACATAGCAATATCGATGAAATTGTTAAACTTGCAAGGACGATTGATAAACATTTTATCGGGATCATGGAAGCGATTAAGAGAAATCTCAATATAAAAGATCATACGGGTTCAAGAATGAAAAATATCGTAATACGATAATTTACTTAGTTGCAGGAAAATTGGATTTACCCACTCAATGTTAAAGAGAACCGAAATTATTAATATACTGCTCTGAAAAATATCTAATAAATCTATAAATAATTTTTTAGCAAAAACATATATATTAATAAGTACACACAATTAGGGGAAGAGTACTTCCTCTAATTGAGGGTAAAAAGGTGATTTAAATGGATGAAGTAATGACTGAAGCAGAGACTAAAATAGCATCGAATCCGAATTACGTGAATGGTACGGTATATGGAATAATCGGAGCAATAGTGGGTGCCTTTGTGTGGAAAGGGATTACTATGGCAACCGGAAACATGTATGGGCTGGTAGCCCTTATAATTGCCGCGCTGGCAGGAGCATCTTTCGGTTTCCCGACAAGGGGTGGAGATAAGAAACTACGTATGATAATCGGTGCTTTGCTGGGACTTGCTTCCATAATTTTGGGATATTATCTGATATATTCAACTGCGTTCGACATTGGAATGGGCGCGGCTATCGTTCCAGCGGATCTCATGCCATTTGAGGAATTCTGGAGCTTGATTGCAGAACCTGTCGATTATATATTCCTGTTTATCGGAGTGTACGAAGGTGCTAAACTGGGGTCTATTGAGTAGTCAGTTAGAAGCGGCTTCATCAGCCGCCCTCTTTTTTTAAACATTTTTAAGCTGTCCTGTTCACAGTAAGTATAATCAGCAATAAAATAAATATTGATGCCATTCAGGAGAGCGCTATGATCAAACTTAAAGCACACATAGTTTCACGCGGAAGCGCACGTGGAGAAGCCCTTGTCACCTCACAGCCCATATCGTTCCTTGGAAGTGTTGACCCGATGACGGGGGTTGTTGTTGTTGTGGAAAAAGGGCATGAGCTTGAGGGAAAAAGCGTGAAAGGAAAAGTGCTTGTATTTCCGGGCGGCAAGGGTTCTACTGTAGGCTCGTATGTGATTTACCAGCTTAAGAAAAACAATGCTGCGCCATGTGCCATGATAAATGTTAAGGCTGAACCGATAGTGGCAGTCGGGGCGATTATTTCTGGGATTCCGCTTGTTGACAGGCTGGAGAAAGACGGGGTTTCTAACATAAAAACAGGGGATAATATTTTAGTGGATGCGCTCAATGGGAGCGTGGAGATATTATGAACGATGAAAAAGAGTACCTTGAGATTAAAATGAATGCCGGGTGGTTCCTGACAGTGTCGAAGCAGACAAGTGACAAGTTCGGGGACGAGAAGGAATATGTTGAGATTGCAAAAGAGAGAAGCGGGCAGAAGCGCGCCAGGTTTAACCTGAACCCGAAGTATGTGCGGGCACTTGGCGAGGCGCTTGTGAAGTTTGCTGAGGATAACAAGCTTTAGGGATTTTGGTAGTAAAATATATTTTTTAAAATTTTAAATCAGTAATACTGCCGTCTTTGTTAATCTTATCGCCGCCTGAATCATAGCGACCTCAACATGGAAAACCAGCATCAAGCTCACTTCCAGAACTACATATGATTTACAAATATCCCTTACGATAATGATAAATGTATGTAAAACACTAACTGGTATTACAAACAAAAGCAAAAATAAAATCAAAAAAACTTGAGATAAACATGCACTTAGAAGGAATTGTTTCAAAAGAGATTCATGTAATACCATCCACAGGATACTACGACAACGAAAATGAGTTTATCAAGGATGCTGTAAATACACTTTTATCTGCAAGAAAAGATTTGAGGGTTGCAGTTGCTTGCGAATTATATAAACGGGAAGAAATATCATTTGGGAAAGCATGTGAAATTGCTTCCATAAATGCCGAAGATATGAAAGAGGCGTTACATAAAAAGGGGATTAAAAGAACAGTGGGTGCATCACCTGCTGATATTGTTAAAATGGCAGATGAGGCGGTAAAGCTTGCAGGGCGATAAGCTTCATGTTGTTATTGATACGGATTTTTTAAGTTCATTCCTGAAGATAGGCAGGATTAACCTTGTGAAGGATTTCTTTAACGTGGAATATGTTTCAATTCCCATTGCAGTTTTTACTGAAATCGGAAAGACTGACCTTGTGGATATTCTTATTGGAATTGACTGGATTAAGATAAAAACTGTGAAGGATTCGGTTCACAGCAGTTTCAATGCAGAGGATTTTGATGTACTCGGCGCTGGTGAAAAGGAGTGCATGATGTTGTGTAAATCATCATCTCCTCATCTTTTGCTTATTAATGATAAGAAGGCCAGGCAGGTCGCAGTAAATTACAGAATAGCAGTTCTCAATATTTCCGGTTTTTTGCTTGCCTGCAAGAAATCGGGTTTTGTTAGTAATGATGAGTTGCCTGAAATCATTGCTGATTTAAGAAATAAGGATTATTTTGAGTTCAGTCAGGAAGAACTGGAACTTTTAAAGTTATAAACAGCATTTTTCTGAATGAACTTTACACACCCTTATACCATGCTGCGGGCACTTGGCGAGGCGCTTGTTAAATTTGCTGAGGATAACAAGCTTTAGGAAC
>PGYG01000016.1:39477-51588 GCA_002839545.1 Candidatus Methanoperedentaceae archaeon HGW-Methanoperedenaceae-1 | reverse complement strand
AGTGACTTTATTTCTTCTTCCGTGATGCCGTAATTGGGAAGTTCATCCGTGTGGAATATCCCGCCGACACCTGATTTCTTGGCACGGTCTGAGAATTCCGTGCCGAGACGGCGCCCTGGTTGTAGCTCCCTGCCAACAATACCAGAAAATCCGGGAAGGTTAACGGCAAGGACAACACCTTTTTTATCGATGGCTTTCTTAATCACTTTCGAGCCTGAATTTGCAAATAATTGTGAAACATCAACGATGTTATCTGAAACAGACGCTCCCTGCTCTTTTAACTCCTTTTTAATTCCAAGAAGCGCAACCTGCCTTGTTACCTCGCGCTCAACTATGGTCTCTATTAAATCCAGTGCCTGGACGCCTTTAACTTCCACACGCGCGCCTTCTGCAATTGAGACATTTATATCCTGCCTGATGGTTCCAAGACCGCGTTTTACCCTGCCTGTTGAGCGAAGAATCATCCCGATAAGTTCTGCAACTTCCCTTGCATGCTTCGGTGACACAATATCAGGCGCAGTCCCGATTTCCACAAGCGGTATTCCGAGCCTGTCAAGTGAATATAACACGGAATCCCCCATGTCCTCAACTTTCTGCGCAGCCTCTTCCTCAAGGCATAACACATCCACGCCGACACGCCCTTCTTTTGATTCAAGGTAACCATCAGTAGCAACGAGTCCTGTTCTCTGGAAACCCGAGGTGTTTGAGCCGTCAATCACAATTTTTCGCATGGTATAGAGTTCGTTAACGATGCTCATATTCAGCATGCGCCCTATCATAAGTGCGAGATTTACGGCTTCAGGGTTTAACTCACGCGGCGGCTCCTCATCGTTTTCCACAAGACACGTTGTGTCGTAAGCCTTGTAGATGAATTTCCTTGTTACCTTTACTTCCTCAAGTGCGGCTCTGTCAACCATGCCCATTTCACTCTGCGTTGGGCGCAGGTACCTGAAAAACTCGAAAATTGAATCCTTTGTGTCACGTAAAATGGTGGGGCAGCCGCAGAACAGTTTTTCTTTCGTGTCAAGCTGCTGGTGTATCTCAAGCCCTGATTTTAATCCAAGTGCCCTGTAATCGTGACTCATTGGGTTCTTTGATATGTTGCAAAATATAAAACCGTTGTTGTTTCCTTTATTTTTGCATACCCTGTCTTCTTACAAAATATGCACTAACCAGAAGAGCCACTGCCATTACAGCCCCGAAGCCTGGTGATTCAGCAGCTTCGTTTTCCCCGGCTTGCGGTGCAGGTTCCACTTCTGTATCTAAAGGTGCTGCAACAGTCTGCTCAGGTGCCTGGGTTTGTACCGGCTCTGGAGTTGCGGCACTCCCGGATAGTTTTGTTTCATCCTTATGGCATATGGAACACTGAAGACCGCTTTGCTGGTTCAGTTTCCCGATCTTGCCAAAAGCGTGTAATTCGTTAATATTATGGCACTGTGTACACTGCGGTATGATAACCTGTTTATTCTGCTGGTGGCATGTATTACACCCCACTTTTGAGGCATGGATTATATGCGGCACATCCCTGCCTGAAACCCCGGAAGTCCCTTTATGGCAGTTATAACATGCCTGTTTATCAGCATCTGTTCCGTGTATAGCAGCCACGTTTTCCTGTGAATGGCATGCCTGGCAGACAACAGTCATGCCTTGTGACATTGTTGGTTTAACGATATTTGGCGGCGACCTGTGGCATTTCCCGCAAGAAATATCAGCACCATGCACTTCAATCAGGTTCTTGTGGCAGTGGGAACATACCGCACCGCTTAACAGGTTGTTATGAACAGTTTCTATTGTTTTGTGGCAGTTGGAACACGTATTTGAGTTTACCTTGCCCTCGTGAACCTTGTGTATCGGACCATCGTGGCATTTCGTACACTGCGGTATTGCCACAGAGCGTTTGTCGCCATGGCAGTTAATGCATTCCACAGGTTTCTGGGCATGGATTATATGCGGTGTTTCTGTGTGGCATTTCCTGCAGTTAACATCTTTTGCAGTGAGTGATGATGACTGGAAATTTTCCTCGGCAGCATATGCCGGAATTATAGCTGTTAATGAAACAATTACTACAAGTGCAGTTAAGAAATAGATTAACCTTATTTTGCTCATATCCTGATACCAAACATATACTAATTAGTATGGGTACATTATTTTTTCGTTTTGGTTCCTGGAAACACAAGTCACAATCCAAATCATAAATTATATTACATTCTCCCCTAATCTCAGTAACCTATGATTACCGAGAAATCCAGGAAGTTATTCGAGGAGGCTAAAACGGTTCTCCCGGGCGGGGTGAGCAGTCCTGTCCGCGCCATTAAGCCATACCCGTTTTATACGAAAAGCGCAGACGGCTCAAAAATCACAGATGTTGACGGAAACACGTACATTGACTATGTTATGGGTTACGGTCCGCTGCTTCTCGGGCACAAACATCCTGCCATAAGGGAAGCAGTTACACGCCAGTTCTCTAACGGATGGCTCTACGGCACACCGACAGAACTTGAGGTTTCACTTGCAAAGAAGATTATCAGCCTTTATGCCAGCATTGAAATGGTGCGGTTTGTTTCCACTGGAACCGAGGCGACAATGGGCGCATTAAGGGCTGCCCGCGGCTTCACAGGGAAAAATAAGTTCATTAAAATAGAAGGCGGGTTCCACGGAGCCCACGAAGCCGCACTTGTGAAAGCAGGCTCTGGCGCAACAACCCTTGGCACGCCTGACTCAAAAGGAGTGCCTGCTGATTTCACGAAACACACACTACAGGTTCCGTATAACAATATCGAAGCAATGACACAGGCAATAGAAGCCTACAGGGATGACGTTGCTGCGGTTATTATAGAACCTGTGCTTGGTAATATCGGTCCTATCCTTCCTGAAAAAGGCTACCTTGAGGATGTCCGCAAAGTCACGGAGGAAAACGATGTTGTCCTGATATTCGATGAAGTTATAACAGGTTTCAGGCTTGCAATGGGCGGTGCGCAGGAATATTTCGGTGTCACGCCTGACATGACAACACTCGGTAAAATCCTTGGCGGCGGATTCCATATTGGCGTAATCGGCGGAAAACGCGAGATAATGGAAAACATCTCACCGGCAGGAGCGGTTTACCAGGCAGGGACGTTTAACGGCAGTCCGGTATCCATGTCGGCAGGACTTGCTGTTATTGAAACACTGCGCAAGGAAAAAGTACATGGGAAACTTGAAACTGCCGGGGATTCCATGAGGAGCGCAATTTCTGATGTTGTAGCTGACCTCGGACTAAATTATAACATGAGCGGTTTGTCAAGCATGTTTAAGGTATTTTTCGGGGATTTGCCGCATAATTATGAGGAAGCCCTGAAATGCGATAAAGAGAAATTCAATGTGTTCTTTAACAAAATGCTAAAAGACGGCATATTCCTTCCCCCGTCGCAGTATGAAACGAATTTCCTGTCGCTGGCTCATTCCCAGGACGATATAGACAAAACGGTAGAAGCTTACCACAGGAACCTGAAATGAATCCCGCGGAAAATA
The DNA here is from genome assembly GCA_002839545.1 of Candidatus Methanoperedentaceae archaeon HGW-Methanoperedenaceae-1. Classification (GTDB taxonomy): domain Archaea; phylum Halobacteriota; class Methanosarcinia; order Methanosarcinales; family Methanoperedenaceae; genus Methanoperedens_A. The sequence goes on along the minus strand of PGYG01000016.1, from coordinate 48,078 downwards.
AAATCCTGAGGATAGGGACGCGGGGAAGCAAGCTTGCACTTGCACAGGCAAACCTTGTTAAGGACATGCTGGCAGGACACGGCGTAAAAACCGAGATTGAAATTATAAAGACAACAGGAGATGCCGTCACTGACAGACCCCTTCACCTTGTGCAGGGTTTTGGCGTATTCGTGCGTGAGATTGATGACAGGATGCTGGCAGGAGATATTGATATCGCTGTACACAGCATGAAAGACGTCCCCACAGAACGCCCGCCTGAGCTTACGATTGCCGCGGTCTTAAAACGAGATTCTCCGCATGATTTCCTTCTAAGCAACGAAGGGACAAAATTGAAAGACATGCCAAAAGGCGCAGTAATCGGAACCACAAGCCTCAGGAGACGCTCACAGATTCTGCGGTTCAGGCAAGACCTTACTGTCAAGGAATTGCGCGGGAATATCGATACGCGCCTTCGCAAGCTAAAGGATGGGGAATATGATGGGATTTTCCTTGCAGAAGCAGGGCTTGAGCGGATGAAATGGGAACTGCCAGGTGAGAGGCTCAGTCCTGATGATTTCGTGCCGTCAGCAAACCAGGGGACCGTGGTTATCGTGACACAAAAAGGCTCGCGTGCAGAAGAGGCAGTAAAAGTGCTTGACGATAAAAAGACACGCATGGAAACCGAGATTGAACGTATTATTATCGGATTACTTGGCGGCGGATGCCTTGTGCCCATTGGCGCTTTTGCAAGCACGGAAGGAGACAGGATTCACGTGCGTACAGAAGTACTCTCGGTTGACGGGAAACGCCACGTAAAAATAGATGAATTTATAAACCCTGCTGAATATCAAAAGGAAGCGAGACGTATCGGAAACGAGCTAAACCTTGAAGGAGGAGGAGCACTCGTTGATGAAGCCGTTGAGAAATTCGCATCAAAAAGAGGATAACATGGCTAAAGGTAAAGTTTATCTTGTGGGATCAGGACCCGGAGACCCGGAGCTTTTGACAATTAAAGCAAAAAGGCTTATAGAAAATGCAGAGGTTATACTGTATGACCAGCTTCCAGGTGAGGAGATTCTGGGTATGCTTCCTGAATCTGCTGAAAAGATAGATGTGGGAAAATATGCAGGAGACCACAAGCTTTCTCAGTGGCAGATTAATGAACTGCTTGTCAAGCGTGCCAGTGAAGGGAAAAATGTCGTGCGCCTGAAAGGCGGCGACCCGTATCTATTCGGACGCGGCGGAGAGGAAGCACAGACACTTGCAGCCGAAGGGATTGAGGTTGAGGTCGTGCCAGGCATTACTTCTGCAATTGCGGTTCCTGCATATGCTGGAATACCAGTCACACACCGCGATTACGCTTCAATGGTGACTTTTATTACGGGGCATGAAGACCCTACTAAAACCGATTCTGCCCTTGACTGGGAATACCTTGCGCGGTTTGAAGGGACGCTCGTTATCCTGATGGGTGTCAGCATGCTTGAGCGCAATGTGAGCGAACTAGTCAAACACGGAAAATCCATTGCTACTCCCGTAGCTGTCATCGAAAGGGGCACGCGCCCTGACCAGAGGGTTACTGTGGGAACGCTTGCTGATATTGTGGGATTGTGTAAACAGCGCAACGTCAAAGCGCCTGCGATTACCGTTATCGGTGATGTTGTGAAACTCCACAGGGAACTCAGTATACACAGAACCTGACCTGGTTATTAATAACTGCTGATATACAGATGAACACCAAAACCCAGAAAGTGCTTGCCATAATGAGACCGGCAGGTTATCTCATTGAATCTGCCAGGCTTGCACGTTCCCTTGGCTTTAAGACCATAACTGCACCCATGATAGATGTGGTTGACAAAAAGGATTCTAGTTTTGATGGATTTGTTAACCGTATCATGGAAGGCGAATCTGATTACGTGATTTTTACAAGTGCAAACGGTGTGGAGTTCACGCTTTTGAAACTCATTGAACCTGATTATTTTATTGAACAGCTAAACAGGACACAGGTTGTGGCAGTCGGTCCGAAGACAAGGGATGCACTTGTTAAAAACGGGATAAGGGTTATTTTTGTTCCCGAAACTTACAGTTCCGTGGGATTGGTTGAAAGCCTGGATGATGTTAAAGGCGCGGTTATCGACATTGCAAGGAGCAGTCACGGCGCGCCTGAGCTTGTTGACGGGCTTCGGAAAAAAGGGGCTATTGTATTTGAGACACAGGTTTATGATATTATAATGCCGCGTGATGAAAGGCACATGGAGTTGATGGAAAAGTCTGTGGCTGGTGAAATTGATATTTTTGCGTTCACAAGTTCTATGATGGTGAGGAATTTCATGGCAATTGCTGATGAGATGGGGGTGCGGGATGACGTTATCAGGATTTTGAATGAAAAGACTGTCGCAGCTATCGGGAAACCAACTGCCGGTACGCTTGGGGGATTCGGGGTAAATGTAAAGGTAATGCCCGGGAAGTACACGTTTGAAGAATTGCTTCTTGAGTGTAAGAAGCAGGATTGTTAAGAGGTGTAATGTTTAATACCTTAAGGCACAACCAGAGTATGGTGATATTAAATGCCGGTAATAACAATTGACGGTCCGAAGTTGGATAAAGAGCAGAAGAAAGAGCTGATTGAGTCGTTTACACAGGAGGCTGTGAGGGTGATTGGTTTGCCTGCGCAGGCGTTTGTTGTGATTATTAACGAGACTGAGCCTGATAATGTTGGTGTGGGCGGGGAGCAGTTGTCTGAGATAAAGGCGCGGGAGCATAAATACAATTTCCAGGCGCAGTGATTATGGCTGGAATGGGGTGTAGGTGTAGTTTTATTGTCAGATACATTAATTGTCAGATACATTAATAAATCAAAACATAAGATTCGGCGCCGAAAAATCATAAGTTTTTATATAATGTCCGACTTAATATGACACCAGATGGTTAAAGTAAAATTCACCAAGCATGCTGAAGATATGCTTATTGAAAGAAAATTTACAAAAGAATACATCATATCCGTCATAGAAAGTCCCGACTGGAAGGAAAATGACGAACATGAAAATGGGATTTGGCATGTTTTTAAAAAAATTGGTGAAAAAGTGTTAAGAGTGGTTATTAAAGGGAGAGAAGAAACATATATAGTAGTGACGATGTTTTATGATAAAAGATTGAGGAACAAAAGATGAGAATAAAAGTCGATTTGGAAAGTGATGCGCTTTATTTCAGGATAAGCGAAGACCCAATCGAAGAAAGCGAAGAAATAAGTAAAGGTCTCATTTTAGATTACGATGCCAAGGGCAAAGTTATAGGAATTGAAATTCTTGATGTCAAGGGTAAATTCAAAATAGAAGATTTAACAGGTCTTAAACTGGAATTGCCTACAATTGCAAAAGCGGAAGCGTAAAACGAAACAATCTTTTTAGGCGCCGGAACATTATATATAATTTATTAATGTTGCGAAGTAACAGACAGCGCCGAAAAATCTTTTTCTCAAATACTCCCTTTTTTACAACCCCCACTCCCCTTCTAACCAACTAAAACCTACCTCGCAAAATCAAAATTCTGCTTAACAATCTTAAGCGCGCAGTAATCCCCGCACATCGTACAAGCCTCCTTATCCCCGGGCGACCTGCTGTCCCGAATCGCCTTTGCATGCGCAGGGTCAATCGCAAGCTCATACATCTTATCCCACTGCAAATCGCGCCGCGCCCTTCCCATCTCAAGGTCCTGCTGGCGTGAGCCGTTCTTAATCATATCACCGATATGCGCCGCAATCCTTGCAGTAATAACACCCTGCCGCACATCCTCAACATTCGGAAGCGCAAGATGTTCAGCCGGAGTCACGTAACAGATAAAATCAGCGCCGTATGCACTCGATAAGGATGCGCCGATTGCCGCAACGATGTGGTCGTATCCCGGCGCAATGTCTGTGACCAGTGGTCCAAGCATGTAAAACGGCTTCTCGCCGCTCATCCGCTTCATAAGCATCACGTTTGTCTCGATTTCATCAATCGGGATATGACCCGGACCCTCGACAATCGTCTGGACGCCTGCCGCATGCGCCTTGTCTGAAAGTTCGGAATTTATGATAAGCTCCTGGATCTGCGCGCGGTCTGTGGAATCATGCACAGCCCCGGCGCGCATCCCGTTTCCCATGCTCAGGGTTACTTCATGCTCTTTCATTATTTCAAGCAGGTAATCAAACTCGCTGTACAGAGGATTCTCCTTTTCGTTATGCATCATCCATGCGGTCATGAAAGCCCCGCCCCGCGAGCACAAACCGCCAAACCGCCCCTGCGCTTTCAGGCGCTCTACTGTTATCTGGTTAATTCCGGTATGTATCGCCATGAAATTCGTGCCAAGCTTTGCCTGCTCTGCTGTAATCTTGAACAGTTCATCCTCTTCCATATCCACAACAGCGCCGTGCTTTCGTATCGCCTCGATAAAAGCCTGGTAAAGCGGCACACTGCCAACGGAAAGCGATGTTGCAGCAATTACCTTTTTCCTGATATCGTAAAAATCCCCGCCTGTTGAAAGCTCCATAAGTGTATCTGCGCCTGTCGCTTCAGCCATTTTTGCTTTTTCGATTTCAATATTAATATCCACAATATCAGATGATGTGCCGATAGATGCGTTCACCTTGGTGCGAAGCCCCTTTCCGATACCCACAGCCCTTGTTTCCCTGTACGGGCTTATTGGAATAACTATCCTTCCGCTTTCTACCCCGCGCCTGACGAACTCAGGCTCCACGCCCTCATCCTTTGCCACCTGTTTCATCACTTCTGTGATACTGCCTTTTTTTGCTTCATTTATTAAACTCATGAGAATTACCAGACTTTCGCAATGTGGCAATTATATTTAAACATGCTTAATCAATAAAATTGAATTCAAATCAAGTTTACTTGATTTGGGAAGATGGCACCTGCCAACGATAACTAATAATACCTCCTGAATCACTTAACCAGTTGTGATTGGAGAATTATATGCGCTGGCTGCGGCTGTATGCTGGTCGATGGCAGCTATTTTCTACAAAAAAGGACTCAGGACAGGAGCAATACCTGCGGTTTTAATCCGCACCTTCTTTGCATTGCTTTTTATCCTCATAGCCTATCTTATTTTCAGGGGTCCGCATTTTAATTTCACGCTTGCTGCGTTTGCTTTCCTTAACATCGGCGGGGTACTCAGGCTCATACTTGGCGGCGCTGCATACATGAAAGGGCTGGAAAACATCTCAGTATCCCGTTTTATCCCGATCCTATTCACATTTCCCTTACTCACGATACTGCTAAGCGCCGTATTCCTCGGCGAGAAGCTCCACATAGAAGTGATTGCAGGTACAGTACTTATCGTAATCGGTATATGGATACTGAGTAAAGGCAAGAGGACGGGAAGCGAAATAAACGTTAAATCCGGCATTACAATGGCTGTTCTTGCGGCTTTCCTCTATTCGTTTTCCATTGTAGCCACAAAAACCGGATTAAACGACGTTGACCCTTTCCAGTCTGTTGTAATCAGTATGCCAATACCGCTTGTTTTACTGTACCTTGCATATTCCAGGAACAACGGCGCAAAAACAATTTTCAGGTTCAGTAAAATGGATTACATACTGCTTGGCATGGGCGGGATTCTTGGCATGGGATTCGGAAGTTACTTTTTCTTTGTAAGTATGACCTATATCGGCGCGGCAAAAGCAACCAGCCTTTCTTCCATAACACCTTTCCTTTCAAGCATGCTGGCACTTGTGACCTTAAAAGAAAAGTTACATCCCGCACTTTTGATTGGAACATGCGCCACTGTTGCAGGAATATGGATTGTGATGTAGAAATAATCCTTATACCCGACAAAATTACCTCATTCTAAACAAATGTGTGTATGTGGTAAAAATCAAAAACAAGCGAACTAAAAGTCTATTTGAAATAGTATGATTCAGGAATCATGTCCCAAAAACTGGAATTGAAACGTTTTACGTCCGGTCTAACAGTACAGGTCATCAAACACCCAGCCATACTCCTGGGGTTCTGTCAAAAACCCGAGTTTTCCTATATCCCTTACAAGCCCGTACATTTCCCTGTTTTTCTGTAATCCCAGCTCCTTAATATTTGTAGGTTCAAGTAACCGCAGTTCAGGCACACTATCGTATGCAGGGTTCTTTACAATCCCGCCATCCAGTATGAAATACGCACCGCCATGTTTTACTTTCACGGGTTCGTATAATGATTCAAAATCCCGCGCCACCCAGTTCGCCATTTTTAGGACTTTGTTGGAAGCATTGATAGTCAGGTGCCCGTAACCCGGCGGAATTATGACCTTGTCACCCTCATGTGCTTTTATAAGTACTGCATCCGCTATCCCGTCCAGTTCCGGTTTTTGTATGAGGTAATGCGCCTCACCTCCAAGAACCTCATATATTTCAGGATAGGTTGTATCCGTTCCCGGCACATATGGATGGTAATGTCCAGCAGTTTTTACATACTCGCACCCAAGCATACAGGGCGGGATTATGGTAATATCGTACCTTAGCCCGTGTTCTTTCATTAAAAGCGCATCATTATTACTGAGGGATAGTTCACGGTACATATAATACAGTTCAATATTAGCGGCACTTTTTAGCCATTCCCGGTCATAAACCACATCCACCATATCAAAAAGCATCCGTATGCCAGGCTGTGCCCTCATTTTCCCAAATTCGAGAGTTGTATCCATCGATGGATAATTGGAAGTTGTGATATATTATATCTTCTAAAAAGATTTGCCTATTCACTGGTTTTGCAGTTTTGGAAATACTGGTACAGGGACATTTAAAAAATCCGGTGTTTTTTGGATTTCAACATTTCATACACACGTTTTTCACAAACCGGTTTATATCGATGTTGAGATTTAATTTATTAAAAGTGAATTTCTAAAAAATGGAGGAATAATATGAAAGGTGCTATAGCGCAATGTCTTGAAGACATGGTAAAAAACCAATTCGGTAAAGATAAATGGGAAACATCACTGGAAAATGCCGGTATGAGTAAGACGGCTTTTTTCATGCCAGTGCAGAATATTGAGGATAAAAACGTGATGAAACTCATAGATTCTGTATGCAAGACTGTGAATATTTCACAGGCTCAGGCTGCTGATGCTTTTGGAGATTATTGGGTCAATGTTTACGCGCCCAAACTCTATAAGGCGTATTTCAAGAACGCCACATCTGCAAAAGAACTTATATTAAATATGGATGGTGTTCATGATAGTGTAACCAAGAACATTAAGGACGCCACCCCGCCAAGATTCGAATATGAGTGGAAGGATGATAAGACCCTTATCATGAAATATAAATCACAGCGTGGATTAATTGTGTTTCTTGTCGGGCTTATTAAAGGCGTCGGGAAACACTATAATGAAAACATCAGGGTAACGCAGCTCGGTACCAATAAGGTACAGATTATTTTCCCTAATTAATTAACCGGAACTATCGATCAGTGGCTTGAGTCGGCGGTTATCCCTAAACCCAAGCCAGTTTTTTTATTTTATCCGATAATCCCGACTATTGGGAAAAAGGGGAATATTACAATTACAGGGGGAAAGATAAGGCGTGTTTTGGTGATGAATGCCGCAAGTAATGTTGGTGCAATTGCTAAATACGCAAGTACCAGTGCATTCCTGCGGTTTTTGTTCTTATATCGGTCGGCACCACTACACCATAATAAATCCAATTTCATAATACTCTTCACCCACCTTTACGAATCTTGAACCTTTTTGATCGAGAAAATCATCGGTTCGCGTCCATTCATCAGGCTTTACTTTCATAAGATTTTGACTTATTATAGATTCGTTGAGTGCTGGATATTGATTTAATTCTTCATCAGTTAGGCACAATCCTAAAATCCAGTGATTTTCAATATCTGATTAACGCTGATCGATGCAAAATTAAGGCGGTAGATGCGTAAATCTGTGAAATATGCGTCTAAAATAATTACCGGCATAACTGGATTTTGGAACAGTGCCCAGCTTCGGCAGATTATATATGTTTGCATCGCACGATTTTGTAGTTACAAACCATTTCGTACTTATAGCAATCTCTTTTAACAGCAAAATCCATTAGCTATTGGAATGCCGGAAAATGATACTGGAATCGCAGATGAAAAACTGCTCATACTGCCGCTTGGAGAGGAATCAAAGAAGATAACGCAGGTCATATCCAATGACACTGCACGGAAAATTATCGAACTTCTGGCTGATGCGCCGCTTTCAGCCTCGGATATTGCGGAACGCCTTGATGCGCCTCTTACAACTGTTACATACAACCTTGAGAATCTTGAAAGTGTAGGACTTATCAAGGTCGAGAGGATAAAATACAGCGAGAAAGGGCGCAAGGTCAAGATTTACGCGCCTGTCAGGAAAGTTATCGTTGTCATTCCGCAGAATACTGACCGGGAATCCGTATTTGAGGCTCTCAGGAAATACATGGGAGTTCTCCTGGCAGCAGTGCTTGCATCCAGTGTTATTGAGTTCTTTACAAAAGGTTTTGCAATGCGCTCGTACAGCATGGATTCGTTCAACATGGATTTGTCAACAGCGGATAATATGCCTGCTCCCGTTTCCGATGAAGCGGTTGCGAATGGGGCGGAAATCATGGAAAAAGGCGGCGGTGTTGCC
>PGYG01000016.1:16015-39467 GCA_002839545.1 Candidatus Methanoperedentaceae archaeon HGW-Methanoperedenaceae-1 | reverse complement strand
GGCAATGCGACACCAGTGCCTGCCAGCGCCGTTGAAATCCTCTCAGAACAGGCTTCTCCTGTAATTCCCGCAGCTACCTATACACCTGCGCCGACACCTGCACCTTCAAATGTTCTCCCCGAAACTGTCAGCACAACCGGCATCACGCATCCCCAGACTGGTTTTCTTACAAACATAACAGATACAATCCTTGCCCATCCAGGTCTTGTGTTCCTGCTCGGATGCCTGTTTGTAATAGCAATGCTGGTATTATTCGATTACATTAAAAAACGAAAAAGCAGATAAAGTAATATCCTTACATCCCATAGGGAAAGTTGAATGAACCTGATGACCCCTGCCATGCGGCAGTATTACGAAGCAAAGGAAAAACACCCTGATGCGCTTATTTTTTTCAGGATGGGGGATTTTTACGAGTCATTCGGGGATGATGCGAAAACAATCGCAAAGGAACTTGATATCACACTGACTGCACGTGGTAAGGGAAAAGACGGTGAGAAAATGCCGCTTGCAGGAATCCCGTACCACGCTGCTGATTCATACGTTCCGCGGCTCATCAAGAAGGGCTATAAGGTAGCAATATGCGAACAGCTTGAAGACCCGAAAAAAGCAAAAGGCGTGGTCAAAAGGGGCGTTGTAAGGGTCATCACCCCTGGTACGATTATTGACTCATCCATGATACATGATGCTTCAAACAATTACCTTATGTCAGTATCAGGCGAGGGGAAAGAGTTCGGCGTTTCGTTTCTTGATGTGAGTACCGGCGAGTTCATTACAACGCAGTTTACTGATAACAACACCCACGATAAGCTCATAAGCGAAGCTGTGCGGATGAAACCTGCCGAATGCCTGCTGCCACATGCGCTTTTCGGGAATAAACTTCTCAGGGAACGGCTGGAGAATAACGGTACAAAAGCCAATGAATACGTAAGCAAGGTTTACGAACCTGCCGATGCAGTCCGGTTTCTTACAGGACATTTCGGGGTTGCAACCCTTGCAGGCATGGGATGCGAAAACCTGCCGCAAGCCATTTCGTCTGCGGCGGCGGCGCTTGAGTATGCAAAGGACACGCAGATGCGCGACCTCGGGCATATACAGGCAATCAGGACTTATTTCGAAAGCGATTCAATGGTGCTTGATTCTATTACACTGCGCAACCTTGAACTCGTGCAGAATATCCGGGGTGATTCCGGTGACGCAACCCTTATTTCAATTATCGACAGGACAAATACCCCTATGGGCAGCAGGACACTTCGGAAAATGCTTCTCAAACCCCTTGTTTCGGCTGGCAGGATTAACGAAAGGCTGGACGCTGTGGATGAAATTGTAAAAAACACGCTGCTCAGGTACGAACTGAGGGCACAGCTTTCAATTATAAAAGACGTCGAGCGCCTTATCGGCAGGATTGTTTACGGGAACTCAAATGCCCGTGACCTTGTGGCTCTGCGTTCATCACTTGATGTCCTGCCGGGCATTACAGGCTCGATGGGGGAATACAATGCCAGGACATCGCTTTTAACCGGCATTATGGAAAAGCTGGGGGATTTTTCAAATATTACAGGACTGCTGCACCGGGCTGTCATGGACGAGCCGCCGCTTAGTGTGCGTGAAGGCGGCATGATTAAGGAAGGATACAGCGAAAAACTTGATGAGCTCAAGGACTTTTCACTGCACGGAAAGGACTGGATTGCAAAAATGCAGCAGCAGGAACGCGAACGTACCGGGATAAAATCATTGAAAATCGGGTACAGTTCTGTGTTCGGGTATTATATTGATGTTACAAAACCCAACCTGCCAAATGTCCCTGATAATTATATCAGGAAACAGACTACTGCTAACGGTGAGCGGTTTTATACTCCTGAACTCAAGGAAAAAGAAGAACTGATACTGTCAGCAGATGAAAAAACCAGGGCGCTTGAGTTTGAGCTCCTGAACGAAATTAACTCAGTAATCGCAGGATGTGCAAAGGAGTTGCAGGAAACAGCAGCAGCCCTTGGGGAGCTGGATGTACTTTTGAATCTTGCGGAAATTGCCGTGAATAAAAATTATACGAGACCTGACATTAACGACAGCGGAAAAATACTGATACGGGACGGGAGGCATCCTGTTGTTGAAAACTCGGTTCCGGACGGGTTTGTGCCGAATGACACGCAGGTGGATTGCGAGGGTCACCAGTTCCTGCTGTTGACAGGACCGAATATGGCAGGGAAGTCCACGTATATGCGCCAGAGCGCGCTGATAGTTATTATGGCGCAGATGGGAAGTTTCGTACCTGCATCACATGCATCCATCGGTATCGTGGACAGGATTTTTACCCGTGTGGGTGCGTTTGATGACCTGTCAAGCGGGCAGAGTACGTTCATGGTTGAGATGGTTGAGCTTGCAAATATCCTGAACAATGCCACGCCAAAGAGCCTTCTGCTTCTTGATGAAATTGGGAGGGGCACGAGCACTTATGACGGTTACAGTATCGCAAAGGCTGTTGTAGAATACATCCATAACAAAGGGCGCGTGGGTGTGAGGGCGCTGTTTGCCACGCATTACCACCAGCTTACAGCACTTGAGGGCGCGCTTAAACGGGTGAAGAATTACCATATTGCAGTGAAGGAAGAGGGCAACGACCTTGTTTTCCTGAGGAAAATCATCCCCGGCGCAACTGACAGGAGTTACGGAATCCATGTGGCGCGGCTTGCAGGGGTTCCGCTAAAGGTGACGCAGAGAGCAAAGGAGATTCTGGCTGATGTGGAGAACGAAAGCGGAATAAGCAGGGGAAAGAGCAGTGCAAGGTACACGCAGCTTATGTTGTTTGGGGAGGGGGAAAAGAGCGCGGTTTCGCCTGTGCTTGAGGAGTTGAAGGGTATGGATGTTGATGCGATGACACCTATTGAGGCGCTGAACAGGCTGGCTGAGTTAAAGAAGAAGGCTTGCGAGTGATTTTAGTTTCATACCAACTTCCGCCACAAGTCGCATTGCAACATGACAAGATCTGGTGTTTACATGTTTACATATTTGGTTTCATACCAACTTCCGCCACAAGTCGCATTGCAACATATATTTCACTATGACTCTACCAAAAGGATACACTATGTTTCATACCAACTTCCGCCACAAGTCGCATTGCAACCCCATTTGTAAGATTTGTGAACTGTGGATTTTCCCCAGTTTCATACCAACTTCCGCCACAAGTCGCATTGCAACTGGAATCACATTAGGAGCATTAACGGATGAAGAGTTTCATACCAACTTCCGCCGAGTTTCATACCAACTTCCGCCACAAGTCGCATTGCAACATTGTAACCGATAATGGTTTGAATCCTCATCGGTAGAAGCTTGTGCACTGCACAACTTACTTGATTTATCCGATTTGTCCCGACTTTCCTCTTGCGAGTAATTGCTCGGTATCGCTGCGTTTTTACCACAGTCGTTTTCCCTCCACGCCGAAGACCGCACCCTTTCAGGTGCTGCATCCAAGCACAGGTCGTTCATTACGGTTCATCGGGCTGGACTTAAGGGCAGTGAAACACCACCCGTAACAGGCAAGACCTGCTTACCTGCCACCTCATTTATGTATGAGCGCGAAATGTTAATTGCAGCATTAATATCTGCATTATCCCTGTGACCGCATTTATCACAGGCGAATTTGACACCGTACCTGTTAGCCTTATCGACATGCCCGCACCGTGAACAGGTCTGGCTTGTGTACTGTGCCTTGACTTTCTTTGTAACTATACCGTTAATCTTTGCTTTATAGGTTATAAATTCTTCCAACTGGTAAAAAGACCATCTCAGGTTTTTAGCAAACCTGTGCAAATCCTCAATAACAATAACTGGACTGGGATACTTTTTAGAAATTTCCACAACCTCATGGCTTATCTGGTGATTCAGGGTTTTCGCGAATTTACTCTCGTGTTTTCCAAGTGTTCTTCTAATCATGCCCTTATCTTTGCCATAAATCGCCTGAAGTTTCTCCCTTCGATGCTGGTGTTTTGTGCGGTAATGTCTCAGTTCGTTACCGCCAAACAACTTTGTCCTCAAAACTTTCCCTGAATTATCGCAAACCGACAGCGCAATTATATTATTTATTCCCCTGTCAATCCCGATAAAAGTATGTGGCGTGTATTCATCAGGCTCATTTATTCCGTCATCGAAAGGAATGATAATATGACTATTGGCATATTTTGACTCGGAAAGTTTGAGTTCATCGGCGCGCTTCCTTTCGCCAATAATAATGCTCTTTTTCAGGTACTTGCTAAGGCTCCTGTTAGAATCCACATTGAACGGTATAAGTAATCGTGGGTATCCTTTCTCGTTTTTGAAAGATGGAACATCAAGAATAAATGTGTTTTCGTTTTTCCTGATTATAAAATAACTCTGGTTATTGAAATCAATAAAAGGGGTTTTAAATAATGGCTTTTCTGCGGTTTTATCTTCAAGCCACATTTTAAATTTCCCAACCGCTTCCACTTTTGCACTATGGATAGCTAAAGAGTTGAGATTGGATTTAATGGTTCCATTTTTAACCCATTTGTTATACGCATTATCCTTACTCGTAGTTGAAGGTAAAGACCATTTAACCCTATCATTTTTTAAAACTCTTTTTTTCTGGATAGAGGGTAATAGTTTGGTAAAATCATTACACACTTTCATGAACTCAAGACACATTTCATCAAGAGTTTCCTCTTTTATTTTTGTTAATTTATGCGGAATGTAAATATAAGATTTTATCAAATTTAACCCTGACAGGTATTATAATAAGAAACTATATAAATTTTTGCTGTTTTTGACAGGATTTACAGGATGAACTGGATATAATAACTATCCTGTAAATCCTGTTCATCCTGTCTGGAATCGCCAATTTTGTCCCAAAAACATATCAAGCGCCCAGACTTTATAAATAAAATATAATGTCCCGCCGAAAACAAGTGGCTTGAATCTCTAAAAGAGTGTTTTTTTCTTACGTCAAATTAATCATGCCACACAGCAGTTTATTTGAGTGCTAATAACATGTTATTAATCAAGAGTGGAAATAATCCGGTGACACCATGAAACACACCATCAAAACAGGGCTCAGTTTCGGCTTAACCTCTGGCATAATCACAACCCTTGGGCTCATGGTCGGACTGAACGCAGGAACCCATTCAAGACTTGTAGTCATTGGAGGCGTACTAACAATAGCAATAGCTGACGCATTCTCAGATGCGCTTGGCATCCACATTTCAGAAGAATCAGAGAACACGCACTCAGAATATGATATATGGGAAGCAACATTATCCACTTTCTTCTTCAAGTTTATAGTTGCACTAAGTTTTCTCGTTCCTGTTTTGATGTTTGAGCTTCAAACTGCAATTATAGTAAGCATAATCTGGGGTTTACTGCTTCTTTGTATCTTGAGTTTCGCCCTTGCAAGGGAACAAAACGGAAGTGTTGGAAAAGTGGTTGGCGAGCATCTTATTATCGCGCTTGTCGTTATTTTCATCACCCACAATGTCGGTGAGTGGATTTCCAAAACATTCGGATAAACTATACCTTTATGAAACTGGTGATGCCAACGAAAAACAACCACTGAGGACACAGAGAACGGTTGTTTTATCTCTGTGTCCTGGTATGAAAAAAAGAACAACTTGCCGGAAAATACAAGTCCGCACTGCAACAATTTTTAGGCATCACCTGCAACTAAGTGGGATAAAATCCTAAACAAACCTCGGTCTTGCCGACAGCTTCACAGGAAGAGGGTTCATCTTGAACGGGTAACCTGACATCTCACCAGCAATCCTTTCATTAAGTTCACTTACTGTCATTTTAATATTCACAGGTTTCTTTGGTTTTGACTCGCTCCTGACAGTCACTGTAATATTATTGCCGGCAGCCTCATCATCACCCACAACCACCACATAAGGAACCCATTCCATTCCAGCATCCCGTATCTTCTTGCCAACGGTTTCCTCACGCTCATCAATATCAAACCTGCAATTAAGTTCCCCTGCCACCTTTTGCGCGTATTCCATATGCTTATCAGTAACAGGAATAATCCTGACCTGCGTAGGAGACAGCCATACAGGAAGCATCGGGACAATACCCTTCTCAGAATCCATGTGCGCTTTCTCAAGAAGACCGTATATACATCTCTCAATGGCTCCGCTTGGCGAGCAGTGGAGGATAAACGGTCTTTTCTCAGCGCCTGTCGAATCGATGTATTTTATCCCGTACCGTTCTGCGTTCTCAACATCAATCTGGACAGTCGAAAGCGCACTGGCTTTATTCATTGCGTCAATATAATTAAACTCGAATTTCAGCACGAAATAGAAAAACCTCTGGTCCCATAGTTCTATCAGTACAGGTTTGTCCACGGTTTTCACAAGTTCAACTATGAACTCCTTATTTTCCTCATAGAAATCCCGTGTAAAGCGGATAGCAACTTCATAATCCGAAAGTTCAATCCCGATTTTTGACAGGACATTTATGCACATATTGTACTGTTCATGGAACTGGCGCACAGCTTCATCCATATCCTTACACAATGTGTGCATGTCAGGCATGGTAAACGCACGAAGCCGCCTCAATCCCACAAGCTCGCCGCTTTGTTCCTTTCGGAAACTGTAACGCGTGAGTTCAACCATCTTAAGCGGCAGGTTCCTGTACGATATGGTCATATCATGGTTCATGAGGAACTGCCCGAAACATGCTGCAAACCTAAGGAAAAGCTGTTTCTTGTCAGCCTCGATTGAATACTGTCTTGCAGGGAAGCGGTCAAGATACTTTTTCAGCGTGGGATGGTTCATGTCGTACATGATGGGTGTTTCCACCTCCATTGCGCCTGTTTTTGCAGATTCGTCAAGCACAAAAGTTTCAATAAGGCTTTTTACAAGCCGTCCTTTCGGGTAAAAACGCATATTGCCCGGGTCAGAGCCGGGTTCGTAATCAGCCAGTTCAAGACGCCTCATAAGTTCAACATGCGGCGGTATCCTGTCAACCGCCCTGCTCTTGTGGATTTCGTAATTAACGAATTTTTCAAGATTCCCATGCCCTGTAAAATCAAATTCATCTGGTTTGAGTAATTCACCATCAGGCGTTAAAATATGCCAGTACGAAGTTGCTTTCGCCTCGGATTTCAAGGCTTCGGAAACTACCTCTTCCTTTTCCTTTCCTTCGGTAATTACAGTAACACACTTATTATCGCCTTTGCTTATCGTTCTTGAAAGTTCGGATAAGGGATGTCCTTTGCATTTTATGGTAAAGGACTTGTACCAGCCAAAAGGAGCGCGTTTAACTTCAAAAGAAACCTCCTTCAGGAGTTCTTCCAGTTTCTTCAGGACTTCAACAGCCGCTGCCGGAGATGAAAGGTTTGAGCTCAGATGGGCATAGGGATACAGCATTACTTTGTTTGTTTTTACCTGCCCGGTTACTTTCTTAATTTCGTCTGCGGTCTGTTTTGCCACGTATTCGATGTTCTGTTCATCGTTTTTCTCAACCGCGATAAAGACTGTCAGGGCTTCTTCCATCCTGCCGGTTTTGATGTTGTCATCTATTTTTTCAGCTACCGGAGTACTCTTTTTTACTTCGTATTCTATATAATCAGAATGGATAAGTAGTATCTGCATTTTATCACTTTCACGCATCTACACAGTGATTATGCTTAAAGTTTTGTCGGTTTTGAAATTTTGGATTTTAGTACATAATTATCCACCCCAGACGATACTTTTATATACTTTCGTGTCATACGTTTGTCTGACGCTTGGCATACATGTGTCAGGCAACAGGCATGCATGTGTATGCCGCTTCATCCCACAGGGAGAAACCACATGAAAAGAGTAACACTAAGACTCCCGGAACAGCAATTAAAAATGATCGACACATTAGTGGAATATGGCGAATTTCCGTCTGCAAGCGAAGCAATCAGGACGGCTATAAGAGATTTAATCGATCAGCGAAGCGAAAAACTGGTTGGCAGGATGAAATTATTCGAGAATGCGCAAGAACAGGCAAAGAATGCTGATAGTTTCCTGCGCTTAAAAGAGGAACTCTAAGAATAGAGGGGATGAATTATGGAAACATTGATATTGGACGCACTAAAAATGCAGCAGAAGGAAGATTCGTTGAAGAATAACATTGAGGATGAGGAACTCGGAACATTCGGAACGCCCAAAATCGTAGTGGTTGGATGCGGCGGCGGCGGCAATAACACAATTAACCGCCTGTATAACATCGGGATATCAGGTGCCGAAACGATTGCAATAAACACCGACAAGATACACCTTGATAGCATCGAAGCTGATAAGAAAATCCTTATTGGCAAGTCAGTAACAAGAGGACTTGGTGCCGGCGGTTTTCCTGAAGTTGGAAAACGAACTGCTGAGCTTGCAAAGGGAACACTGAAGGAAGTATTGAAGGATGCTAACCTTGTGTTCGTTACCGCTGGAATGGGCGGAGGAACAGGGACCGGGGTCGCTCCTGTCGTTGCACAGATTGCTAAAGACCAGGGCGCTATCGTAATCGGAATGGTTACAAGCCCGTTCAGGGTCGAGAGGTCAAGGCTTGTAAAAGCAGAAGAAGGACTTGATGAATTGAGGAAAGCGGCAGATACCGTTATTGTCCTTGATAATAACAGGCTCCTGGATTACTGCCCGAACGTACCGATAGACCAGGCATTTTCCGTGATGGACCAGTTGATTTCAGAGACTGTCAAGGGAATCTCGGAAACCATTACACAGCCTTCATTAATCAACCTCGATTATGCTGATGTCAAGGCTATTATGTCGGGCGGGGGACTTGCAGTTATGCTTGTCGGTGAAGCAAAGGGACAGGATAAGGCAAACGATGTTGTCAGGAACGCTTTGAACCATCCGCTTCTCGATGTAGATACAAACGGCGCAACAGGCTGTTTACTCCATATCACCGGCGGACCGGACATGTCCCTGCAGGAAGCGGAAAAGATAGCATCTTCATTGACATACGAACTCGATTCACGTGCAAACGTTATCTGGGGCGCAAGAGTCAGGCAGGATTACGAGGGTAAGGTTCGCTGCATGGCTATAATGACTGGAATTCAGTCTGCACAGATTATGGGTCCGAACAGCGAAAGTGTTGCTGCAAGTAACAGTAACAGGTATCCTGCACGCAACAAATCCCCTGCATTTGGCGAGAGGATAATGGTGCCTGCCAGCAGCGGCAACAGGCTTCGTGCCCAGGGAATCGACCAGATAATATAAATGATAAGTGCAAGCACCCAGACCGTTGTTGCTTTGTGCGTGTAATTAACCACACGTATGAAGAATTACCTGCATGCGAAAACGGTGTGTCTTGCGATTATCAACGAAACAGGGAACTAAAGGCATAGTCCGTCAAACCTGGCGGACTTCTTTTCTTTTTTTATACATAAGAATAATCTATATCATGACGTACATTAGTGCATGGATATAGCCGGGATTCTTAAGAAACTGAAAAATAACGAGATTACTCCTGAAGAGGCAGAGTGCCAGCTTAAAATCGGCACATTCGAGCAACTGTCGGATATTGCAAAGGTGGATATCCACCGTGTAAAAAGGGTTGGTATCCCGGAAGCAGTTCTGGCTGACTGCAAAACTGATGAGGATATTGTATCCATTGCCCGTGTACATCTGGAACATGAAGGCAGGGCTATCATAACAAGGGCAAGTGAAGAGAATTACACATCCCTTAAAAAACTGGCAGGGGAAAAAGGAGCAAAAACCAGGTGGAATGAACGTGCCAGGATTGTTGTTATTGGTGAACCTGTGCCAAAAACCGGCGGCAGGGTAGGAGTCATCTCTGCTGGCACGGCAGACATCCCGGTTGCAGAGGAGGCAAAAGTCATTGCAGAGGAAATGGGGTGTTCAGTAACTACAATATATGATGCCGGGGTTGCGGGAATCCACAGGCTTTTTCCTGAATTGACAAAACTTGTCGGGAACGGGGTTGACGCTATTGTAGTTGCTGCTGGTCGTGAAGGGACACTGCCTGCCATAGTCTCAGGTCTTGTTGATGTGCCTGTAATCGGGGTTCCTGTTTCCACGGGTTACGGCGCTGGAGGGAAGGGAGAGGCTGCACTTCTTTCAATGCTGCAATCCTGCTCTGTCTTGACAGTGGTAAACATCGATGCGGGTTTTGTAGCAGGAGCCTTTGCTGCAAGGATAGCTAACCTTGCTGCGAGACACAGGAACCACAAAGTATGAACTGGTAAGTTTCACATCATTCTCCGCTCCCTGTTCACATTTGTCCGTTTTCTATTACAGGTTTGTGTATTTCTTAAACATCATCCCCTCAACCCGGTTGATACCAAGCATCCTGACAAGCATTTTAATGTCATTACCATCCACCGGGGCGGGTTGTGCCATGGCATCCCCCTTATATAAAATCGTCCCGCCTTTCATACCTGCACCCACATAACCTTTTGATTTCCCGCTAATGATAAGAATGCCGCTTCTCATCCCTGTTCCTGCAAATTCATCGGTATTTTTGGCAACCACAGTACCGCCGCTCAGGAGCACACCTGTATTTTGCCCTGCCCTCCCTTCCACATGGATAAGCCCCTGCTTCATAAGGATACCTGTGCTCATACCAGCATCGCCTTCCACGATAACTTTCGCGCGGCTATCCAGCCTTGCAGCAATGGTATCCCTTATAATCCCGTCTTTCAGGTAAAGCGAATCACCATCCAGAAAATTTGGCTGGATAACTTTTTCGACCAGCCCGTTCTGGAGGATTCCTGTAATAGACCTGAACTTGCGGTAACCTTTCCTGTCCGATTCCACCTCAACGACATTTCCCATTGGCTGTTTTATATTGCCGCTGACATATATTGCACCTGAAACCATGCTTATGCCCATTCGTGTATCAACGTCACCATCAATTATTATTGAGCCGGCGTTCATTGCAGCGCCGTTTCCTCCGAAAAACTTCAAATCCACACCAAGACTGCTTCCGAGCCTTTTGCCTGCATTACCTTTTATGTGCACGTCTTCCCCGTTTTTCAGGCAGTTTACAAGGTCTTCGTAGGTGTATGACGTGTCTTCCTGACCTGGTATAACACCTTTCGGGTCAAGCCTTTTGCCTTCATGCTGCCAGTAAAAATCATAGGTAAAATCGCACAGGCAGTCAACCGGATTGGAAAGTTCAAGGTGCATGCAGTGGTATTATACCCAGGATTAATTAGTTTTTGTGGCAATTACCCATAAAGTGCCATGGATTAAAAATTCGTGTTGGATTGTAGCAATGTTTATTGCTTAATTTTATTATTAACTCCCTGTGGTGAACAATTGGTAGATAATATTGAAACCGGACATGAAAAAGATGCTTTACTTGCAAGGCTTGAGGACATGCTTCTGAAACTGCCTGAAAACAGAAGGCAGCCGATTCTTGATTTGATTAACAAACGAAAAGTTGAACTCGGGCTTTTAAAATCTGAACTGCCGATTGCAGGCTACAGGTTGAAGAAACACCCGAAAGATACAAACGCAGTACCTGTACCAAGGCAGCCGCCAAAACGCAAGAGTGTGCCAGCGAAAAACAAAGAAGCCATACGAAAAATTGCAAAAAGCATTGGCAAGATAACTGAAACCGGGGGAGTAATCCCAAGGGATATTGATATAAAAGACGAGCCTCTTAAAAAAGATAAAAAGGTTTTGGAAGAAACTGATTCTTATAAATATTGAATGAATTTTTTGTTTTTCCGCATTAAAGCAAAGACTTATTATATTTAATCCAAATTGCAGAGAGCATTATGATTACTAAAGAAGACCTTGAGCACATTGGCTGGTTATCACGCCTTGAATTAAGCGATGAAGATAAGGAAAAGTATTCGCCCAAGCTCAATTCTATTCTTGATTATTTCGGGGAACTCAACGAGGTAGATACGGAAGGTGTTGAACCCACTTACCATGTCCTTCCCCTCTACAACGTGTTTCGGGAGGATGAAGTCGGAGGCACGACAACATCCCTGACCCAGGATGAGGCGCTTTCCAATGCACCGAGAAAACAGGACGGATTCTTTAAAGCGCCAAGGATGATGTGAATGTGGGCAAGTATTAACGAGTTAAGGGAACGAATCCATGCAGGCTCTTCAGAGGAAGTTGTTTGTGAGTACCTGGATAGGATTGGCTCAAGTAAACTCAACGCTTTCGTCACTGTGGCTGCCGAATCCGCAATAGCGCGCGCAAAGGAAATCGATTCAGGGGGACATGACGGAGTACTGGCAGGCATCCCGGTTGCAATAAAGGATAATATTTCAACAAAAGGCATCCGGACAACATGTTCATCAAACATCCTTACAGGCTATGTCCCGCCTTATGACGCCCATGTAATCGAGCGATTAAAAGCGGCAGGGGCTGTGATTATCGGCAAGACAAACATGGACGAGTTTGCGATGGGAACATCCACGGAAACAAGTTATTACGGTGCCACGAAAAACCCGTGGGACACAGATAGGGTTCCGGGCGGTTCATCAGGCGGAAGCGCAGCAGCAGTAGCAGGAGGCGAAGCTCCGCTTTCCCTTGGTTCTGATACGGGCGGTTCTGTCAGGTGTCCTGCATCGTTTTGCGGTGTTGCCGGGTTAAAACCAACTTACGGCGTTATATCACGCTACGGACTTATTTCGTATGCAAACTCCCTTGAGCAGATTGGACCGTTTGCCACAAGTGTCCGTGACTTAGCGGCTATTTTTGACGTTGTATCGGGTCATGACCTGAGGGATTCGACATCTGTTGACAGGAAAACGAATTATTCTTCCGCTCTTGAAAATGATGTTAAGGGATTGAATATCGGCGTACCTGCTGAGTATTTCGGGGAAGGCACGGATGAAGCTGTTGAAAAGTCGGTATGGAATGCAATACATACACTTGAAGACCTCGGAGCCACATGGACTGAAGTAAAGATGCCGCATACGAAATATGCACTTTCCGCTTATTACATAATCGCCATGAGTGAAGCCTCATCAAACCTTGCGCGGTTTGACGGTATGAGATACGGTATCAGGACAGAGGACAGCAACTGGCATACCACATTTTCTCAGGTTCGTGCGGCAGGTTTTGGTGAAGAGGTTAAACGGCGGATTTTACTTGGTACTTACGCCCTGTCTGCGGGTTATCATGACAAATATTACCTGAAAGCCCTGAAAGTCCGGACACTTATCAAGCAGGATTTTGAGCGTGCATTCAATGACGTGGATGTCCTGATAGCGCCGACAATGCCGTATCCCGCATTTAAACTCGGTGAAAAAATAGACGACCCGCTGTCGCTGTACCTTGCGGATGTGGACACAGTTCCCATTAACCTTGCAGGTGTGCCTTCAATTTCTATACCGTGCGGTTTCTCGGACGGGCTACCTATCGGGATGCAGGTAATAGGCAAGCATTTCGATGAGGCTGCTATCCTGCGTACTGCTTACACATTCGAGGAAAATACGGATTACCACACGAAGAGACCGGAGGGGCTGTAATGTACGAGAATCCTGACGGCGTGATGATAGGGCTTGAAGTCCACGTACAGTTAAACAAGCTCAAGACAAAGATATTCTGCGGATGCAGTACAGATTACCATAACGACCCGCCAAACTCCCACGTATGTCCCGTGTGCCTTGGTCTTCCGGGTTCGATGCCTGTTATCAACAAGAAAGCTGTTGAGGCTGCAATTAAAGTCGGGCTTGCGTTTAACTGCACTGTCGAGGAGCGCACACAGTTTTACCGTAAGAACTATTTTTATCCCGACCTTCCGAAAGCCTTCCAGATTACGCAGTATGATTTCCCGATTTCAAGTAACGGTTATGTTATAATCGAGGGCGAGGACGGGGAGCATAAGGTAAGGATAAACAGGGCGCACATGGAAGAAGACCCCGGCAGGCTTGTGCATGAGGGGACAATTGACAAATCCAAGTACACGCTTATTGATTACAACCGCTCCGGGATGGCTCTTCTTGAGATTGTCAGCGAGCCTGATATGAGAAGCCCGAAGGAAGCGCGGCGGTATCTTGACAAGCTCAGGAACATCATCGAGTATCTTGACGTGTCGGATGCTGACCTTGAGGGCGCAATGAGGGTTGATGCAAATATTTCCATCATGGGCGGGCAGCGCGCCGAGATTAAGAACATTTCATCCTTTAAAGGTGCTGAACGCGCGATGCTGTTTGAGATTGTACGGCAGAAGAATGTGCTTCGCCGCGGGGGTGTAGTTGTGCAGGAAACGCGGCATTTTGACGAGGCGCGCGAGATTACCCTGTCCATGCGTTCAAAGGAAGAGGCGCATGATTACCGGTATTTCCCTGAGCCTGACCTTGTGCCGTTGAAGATTTCAGGGTGGGCGCCTGCGATTAAGGAAACGCTGCCTGAATTGCCTGATGCAAGGAGGATGAGGTTTGTGGAGCAGTACGGGATTACGGATGACCATGCGAAATCCCTTACTGGTGAGCTTGTTTGGGCAAATTATTATGAAGACGTTTTAAAAAGTTATGAAAATGAATATGGAGAAAAGTTAGATCCAAAATTTGCAGCAGCTTGGATTAACGATACACTCAAGGGAGAGATGAATTATCGAGGAACAAGTTTAACTTTTAAAGTTGGAAGTGTAACCCATTATGCAGTGAATAAAGAATATACAGTTGCTATAATTAGATTCCTCAACTTAAAAACCATTACTAAAAATAATGCAATATATTTATTTAGAAAACTTCTTGATGAACCAAAAGGAGGAGACTATTATAGACCAGTCAGAAATTCACCTGATTCAGCAGAAAATTATTTAATGCTAACTTTAGAGAAGGAAGGTCTTCTTAAGGTTGAAGGCGATATTGTTGAAACAGCAGCCGAAGAAGCGATTACCGAGAACCCGCAGTCTGTTGCTGATTACAGGGCTGGCAAGGAAAAGGCGCTTAATGCGCTTGTGGGCGCTGTGATGAAGAAGACGCGCGGAAGGGCTGATGCGAGGACGGCGAGGGAAATATTGCTGGAGAAGCTGGGATAGGTTCTGGCATGGATATTCCAAGATAGAATAATAATTTTATACTATGACGTATAAGATTGTATAATAATGACTAAAATCGTCTTGGATTCAGATGGTTTGATAAAATTAATCAAAGCAGGCTGCTACCACAAGCTCTTTAAACATTTTGCTTGTTCAATAACAAAAGAAGTCTACGAAGAAACAGTCATCAGGGGAATGGAAAGAATGTATGATGATGCTTTTCAAATTGAAGAGCTCATCAAAAAAGGTTTGTTGAATATAGAAAAAACAAAAAACAATCAACAAGCACGGCGGATTTTAAAGAATACCAGCGTTGGAAAAGGTGAATCTTCATCCTTGCATCTGTTTTTAAATGCTAATGCCATGGTAATCATAAGTAATGACAGGGCTTTTCTAAATTTGCTTGAACAAAACAATATCCCATTTATCATCCCTGCCGACCTGATAGTAAGACTGTATGAATTAAACATGATTTCAAAGGATGAAGCCACTGACGCATTATTTCAAATCAAACCCTATGTTAACAAGAACAGTTATAATAACGCAAAAGCGAATCTGGAGGATTAAATATGGAAGCTATATCTTACCCTTTAAGGATACCTAAAAATGTTATAGAACTGGCGAACCTTAGAACAAAAGAGGAGCATGTGGACAAATCTACTGCTTTGAGACAGTTCCTGTACCTCGGTGCCAGGGACTATGTAATGGAGCTATACCAGAAAGGCAGGATATCACTTGGCAAAGCAGCAGAACTTCTTGATGTAAGTACTTTCGATATACTGAGGCTTGCAAAAGAACATGATTATTCCGGTGCAACCGGGGAACAACTTAAAATCAGCAGAGAGACTGCAAAAAGCCTCATCATATAAACAATTGTAAAAATGCGCTTAACGCGCTTGTTGGCGCTGTGATGAAGAAGACGCGCGGAAGGGCTGATGCGAAGACAGCGAGGGAAATATTGCTTAAGAAGCTGGGATAAAATCACTTTCCCCTTATTTTCTCAAGCACACTGTCAAACCCATGTGGAAGAAAATCATGGAACTCCCCCATTTTTGGCGCGCCTTTTCGGATGATGATTTTATCATCTTCAAGATAAACATCAACACTATCCCCTTCTGAAATACCAAGTTCATCCCTTATCTTTTTAGGTATTGTAATCTGCGCGCTCCGTGTTACTTTCGCCGTGGTCATAAATAAAACAGGTAAACCATAGTATTTAAAAATTATTACAAAAAATTAGTAAATTATAAAATTTAACAAAACCTCAGGCGCTTCCCTTTAAAATCTGGGTAAACTTCATAACTGAATAAACAAAGAATAGGTACAGTGAAAAAGATAGACACACGCATCCTCATAGGCGTACTCGTAATAATTTTCGTGCTGGCTCTCGGTTACAGCACTGTAAACAACTACCTTATAGAATACAAAACAGTCAGCGAAGTGAGCAGTCTAACATCCACCGGCATAATATGGGTAAACGGGACAATAGTTGAAGGCACATTTGAAACAACAGGTACGAATGAATACACATTTGGGCTTACAGACGGCGCGGAAACAATAAATGTAAATTACATCGGGCAGCTTCCGTCCACCCTTGGCACAAAAGCAGAAGTCGTAATCATGGGCTCGTTCAAGGATTCGACATTCCATGCAACAAAGCTGATTTCAAAATGCCCCACAAAGTATGAGGGATGATTAATGGTTTTCAATCCTGGTGCGATTCATGATGTGAATACAGGCATAATCCTGACAACGCTTGTTATTGCATATCTTAAGAGCCGCACCGGAAAAGTGCATGAAAAGATTGGCTTGCTGGCGCTTGCTGTTTTCCTGCTGTCCGTTCTCCCAACTCCGATTCACGGCACTGGAATATGGGGAATAACTGCGCTTCTTACCACGTATGCCTACCTTTACAGGGTATGGAAGGAAAACAGGGAAATTGCATCTCTTGTACTGACAGCGCTTGTTTTCATGATGTTGAATATATTACTTGGATTTAAACTCAGGGGAATATTTTAGTTATGGAAAACTCGAATAGGTGATTTTATTACCTTTGAAAAAACAATTGGCTTTACAGAGTGTGTAAAATGATGATAGGAAGTGTACTGCTATACCTTAGCATCCTGTTTGGATTGCTTTCTGTGTATTCACTGGTAGGTCGGGAACTCAGGGAATCCGGGAAAAATGTATTATTCGGGAAACTTGTCTCACAGACAAAAAATCTCATACGGCTGACAGCACTATTTTTCTCAGCCTCATGCTTGCTTCTTATTTACTACCTTTCAGTGTCCGATTTTTCCATACATTATGTCTGGCAGTACACAAGCCTTGACCTGCCGCTTGTCTATAAAATGTCAGCATTCTGGACAGGCGATATCGGTTCGTTCATGTTCCTTGCATGGGTTCTTGTGCTTGTTGTGTTGTGGCTTTCTGAACGCCACGGACAGGAATCAGCTTTCATGCGCAGGATACAGTTAATCATACTTCCTGTTGGTCTTTTTTTCCTTTTAATCGCCACATTCCTCTCACCGTTTACAACTTCTATTGATGCAGGAATGGATGGAATCCCGGAAGACGGCGCAGGATTAAACCCGCTTCTTGTGAACAAATGGATGATATTCCATCCGCCCGGCATTTTCATACCATACGGAATAATGGCGGTTGCATTTGCAGCAGGGATTATACATCTCCTGGCAGGTGAAAAGGACTGGGAGAGATTCTCACGCCCGTACACAAGGCTTGCATGGATATTACTCGGCGCAGGAATTGTGACAGGGACAATGTGGTCATATGAAGTCTGGGAAAATTACTGGATATGGGACCCTGCATTCACATCCATACTCATGACATGGCTTCTTTTCACAGCCTACATGCACGCATCCGGCATGTACAGGAGCAGGAGAATGGAATCGCTTTCTCCAGCGCTTGCTGTTAACAGTTTCATCCTTGCCATGTATTCCACATACATCATCAGGAGCGGCTCAATCCAGTCACCGCATACGTTCGCGGAAGGTTTCCAGACCATGCCGCTTATTATTTTCATCGTACTGCTTTTTGTGATGGCAGAAGGTGTGGTACTGTACCGTTATTTCAAGGCTCATAAGGAAACGAAAAGCAAACATTCGGACTCAACATCATTACTTTCAACCATTAATACATTTTATGCAACTATTATCCTCCTGGCAGGTCTTTCCTTCATCCTTTTCTGGGGTCTTACAACATCTGTCCTTTTTGATTACATAAAAGCAATTATTTCAGTTGATTTCTATGGCACATGGTCATATCCCTTATCTGCGGCATTGCTGGCAGTACTGGGGATTTGTATGATTGAAAACACGGGGAAAAAGTGGGTACGGAACATTGCAGTTGGCGCGGTTCTTGTTCTGGTTATATTTCTTTTAAAACCTGCCGATGATATAACCACTAATTTTTCAGTATCCTTACTTGCATTTGCTGGAATCACCTCTGTTTACAGGATATTAAGGAGCCTGAATGTCAGCGGCATGAAAAATAAACTCCGCGCAAGCTGTCCGCATATTGTCCACCTTGGAATCGCGGTAATGCTTGTCGGTGTCCTCATGTCAGCAACTGCTGTTGATGAAACTATGCTTTTCATGAAGTTTGGCGATAAGAAAACAGTTGCGGATTATGAAATTGAAATTATTGACCTGTCATTTCCCGTATCACATAAGCATGCAACAGCAGTATTATCAAAGATAGGGACTTATAATATTTACAAAGACGGTAAGCTTGTTTACAGCGGCGATGCACGATTCCGGGAAATAAAGGGTGAGTTCATCACAGAACCCCTTATTTACAGGGGATTGCTTGCTGATGTTAATGTCAGGTATCAGGGTATCGGCACAATGACGCCGATTTTTATCTCAGTCGCTAACGTAAGGGTCGTTCCAGGCATGACGATTATGTGGTTAGGCAGTATCCTTATTGTAATTGGGATTCTTCCTCTGCTTTTGCTCGATAGAAAGAATTAACCTGGAATTTAAAACAGGTTCTATCCATTCAGGTATCCCTCAATGTCATTATTTCTTGATTATAATGACGTTACAACGTCATCATTTCCAAGATTTAATGACGTTACAACGTCATCATTTTCCATATTTAGTTACATTGCAATGTAATTGATTCCAAAAATTCAAAATTAAAACCCCGCTCCCCCACAAAAAATATATCAGTTCTCAGGCATATGGTAACAAAAGGGGTAAAATATTATGGCATACGAACCAAAAAACTATGAAAAACTGCTCGGAACCGCAGGTTTCAGCGATACGTTGTTGAACAACCACTTCACGCTGTACAAAGGCTACGTGACAAACACAAACAAATCAGGCGATATTCTTGGGGCAATGTTAAAAGAAGATAAGACCGCAACTCCTGAATATGCTGAAATGAAACGGCGGTTTGGCTGGGAATTTAACGGTATGAGGCTCCATGAATATTATTTCGGGAACATGGTAAAAGGTGGAAGCGAAATCGATAAAAGTTCAGCTTTCTACAAAAAGGTCGTTGAGGAATTCGGCTCTTTTGAAGCCTGCGGAAAGGACTTTACGTCAGTCGGAGCCATGCGCGGCATTGGCTGGACAATATTATATTATGACATGATAGGCAAGCGTCTTTTCAATTTCTGGATTAACGAGCATGACACAGGGCATCCCGCAGGAGCTATCCCGCTTCTTGTCATGGACGTGTTTGAACACGCTTACATGACAGATTACGGTCTGAAACGCGCAGATTACATCAATGCGTTTTTCAAAGCCATTGACTGGTCTAAAGTCTCAAAAAGGTTTGATAAAACAAATAAATGAGCAGGTAAATCCTGCCCATTTTTTTATATATGGTATTATCCTGCTTATTTTATAAGCTCCATATCTTCGCCGCAGCAGACAAGGGTTCCCCCGCCTGCCTTGGTGACAACAACTTCATTCCCGCATATATTGCATCTGTATTTCTCGTTGAGTTTTTTAACAGCCATGTTGTAACCTCCTGAAAACACTATGTTCAACAAACTATTTATCTCTTAAGTCTAACTTTTAACAGGGAATTTTTATGGCAAGGTTTCGATGCACAGTCTGCAATTACATATATGATGAGGAAAAAGAAGGGGTGAAATTCAGCGACCTGTCCCCAGACTGGGTTTGTCCTGTTTGCAGCGCCCCGCAATCGGCATTTGAAGAAATAGGGGCAGGCGGTGAAAAAAATGAAGCTGAAGCCGCTAACATCCAAACAACAGTGGCTGATAAGATACTTGAACAGCTTACAGAAGCAGGTGTAAAATATATTTTCGGAATTCCGGGCGACTCAAACCTCCCGCTTGTGGATTCAATCAGTAAGCAGGACAGGATAAAATTCATACTTACAAGGCATGAGGAAACAGCAGCTTTAATGGCATCAGCCTACGGCAAACTCACAGGAAACGTGGCGGCATGCCTTTCAATAGCAGGTCCTGGTGCGACAAATCTTATCACAGGGCTGGTTGATGCCACATCAGACGGCGCACCTGCGCTTGCCCTTGTCGGGCAGGTGGCGCAGGCATACCTTGGAAGCGAACACCTGCAGGAAATTGATGAAATCGAGATTTTCGCACCGTTTACGGTCTACCATGAAACAATAGCAAAACCCTCGCAGGCTATAAGGGCTGCAACAATGGCTCTTAAGAATGCATATTCGCACAGGGGCGCAGCCATGTTAAGCCTGCCAACCGATGTCCTTGCGGAAAAACTCGGTGATGCGGTTTGGAATGCTTCTGAACATATATTCAAACCCAATAATGTCCCGAAAGACGAGGACATAGATAATGCAGCAGCACTGATTAATGAAAGCAAAAGACCGCTTCTCTTTATCGGCTGGGGGGCAAAGGGCGCAGGTGAGGAAGTTATACAACTGGCAGAAAAAATCAATTCACCTGTTGCCACGACTTCCAGGGCAAAAGGCGTAATCCTGGAAACCCACCCACTTGCAGTAGGTGTTCTTGGCTCTATCGGTACAATATACGCAGCAAAAGCTGTTACAAAAGCGGATTTACTTATTGTTGCAGGCTCTGGTTTCAGGCAGAGAAACCTTGTTCCTGATATACCGATTATACAGGTAGATATAAACGCAGTTCATGTCGGGAAAAGTTTTCCAGTGAAAGCAGGTCTGGTTGGGGATGCGAAACTTGCTCTCGGTGAACTTATAAAAAAAGTAGCCAGGAAGGTTCCTGATAAGGATTATTTCGACCAGATTAACAAACTGAAAGGTGAATACAAAGCTGACATCGAAAAGGATGCGCATGATTTATCAGTTCCGATCTCACCCGGTTATGTGATACAGGCAGTTAAAAGGCATGCAAGGAAGGACGCACTGGTTACAGTGGATTCAGGCGACCACACATACTGGTTTTATAAGAAATACATATGTGATGGCGAGGAAACATTACTTTCGGCAAATATGGGGTGCATGGCATTTGCATTCCCGGCAAGTCTTGCCGGACAGCTAATATATCCTGAAAGACAGGTCATATGCATCACAGGTGACGGGGGATTTGCGATGCTGATGGCGGATTTTACCACGGCTGTTTATAACAAACTTCCGGTTAAGGTTATCGTGTTCAATGACGGGAAGCTTAAGAACATAAAAAAGGAGCAGGAGATGTACGGTTACAGGGAATTCGGGGTTGAGTTTGTAAATCCTGATTTTGCTGAATTTGCACGGTCATGCGGGGGAGACGGTTTCAGGGTGGAGAAGCCTGGAGAACTTGACAGCGCGCTCGAAAAAGCATTTTCATCTAAAAGACCAGCCCTCATTGACATTGTTGTTGACCCTGGTAAAATGGCAATGCCGACAATAAGGGTTAATAAGGATAAGTAAACACCAGTATTAATGAACATCGTCCTGGTTTTTGTTTTGTATTTTGCAGGTTTTGCTTTAATTCACAGCATTCTTGCAACCGATTACATTAAAAACAAAGTAAGAATTACCATGGGTGAAGGGTTCAGGTTTTACAGGTTAGTATATTCCTTCCTGAGTGTCCTGACCTTTGCCCCGGCATTCTATATCTGGATAAGATATGCAGCGTCCACACCTCTTGTTTACAGTATTCCGCAATGGCTTTTTCCTGTTATTGTCCTGATACGTCTTGCAGGTGCAGGGCTGTTTGTGTATGCTGTTTTCCAGACTGGTTTGCTTGACTTTGTCGGGATAAAGCCAAAAAACGTAAACGTGCTTATCACAAAAGGCGCATACGCACTTGTGCGCCACCCGCTTTATACAGGCGGTATTATGGTGCTGGCTGCGAAAATGGAGATGACGCTTCTTGACATAACCGCTGTTTTACTGGTTTCGGTTTACCTTATTGCAGGTGCATTTATCGAAGAGGGAAGACTGCTTCGGCTGTTTGGAAAGGAATACGAAAAATATTCGGATGAGGTTTCCATGTTTATTCCTGTGAAATATGCTGCAAAGATGTTGTCAGGGAAAAGATAAAACAAAGTGTGCGAGAGGGTTTTTTCAAACATCGGAATCAGCGGCTGGCAGGTCGCCGCCCTTATCCAGTTTTGCCCTGTCTTCAAAGATTTTATCAAGTTTTAGCCTTGTTTCTGTGAACAGCTCAATTATCCTCGCTTTATTGCAAAGCTCAATATCTTCCCCGCATTCAGGATACTTTCTCTCGCATTTTTCCAAAAGCTCGTAACAGCTTTCCTGAAGGTCAGGAAGATTGTGCTCAATAGCCGCCTTAATATCCGATGTTGTGTTCTCCGCAGCGCTTTTCAGGATTGCAGGAATTAGCTGTTTCTCGATTACTTCCAGCCGTTTGCAGGGGTCGATTGTTACCATGAACATTCTCCGGGACAATGTTGTCCGTTTATGTAATTATTGTTTCCATGTCGTTATGTATAAAAACAGTTACCTATTTACACGCAAAATACTAACTTATACATCCGAAAAGGAATACGGAGGATTATGAAAGTATTCAAATGCAAAATATGCCAGGAAGGCTACCTCGGAGACAAAGCACCAACCCACTGCCCTTTTTGCGGCGCGCACCAGCCTTACATGATAGAAGCAAAGGACTTTGGAATTCCAGGGTACAAACTGACAGACGTATCACGGCGAAACCTTGAAGAAGCCCTCAAACTGGAAATCGGCAACGCTGAGTTCTATTTCTGCGCTGCGGGAAGGGCGGACAATGTTACTGATGCAACCATGTTCAAAAGACTCGGGAAAATTGAATCGGAACACGCTTCCACCATTGTAAAAGAGCTGGAAATCCCATTACCCGACATCAGCAGGGAAAAAGACATGTGCAATGATGCGAACGTGGATAACCTGAAAGAATCACACCAGAGGGAAGACAGCGCTATAAAACATTACACAAAATTCCTGGGTGAGGCAAAAGAAGAAAGAGTCAGGGAAATATTCACTGCTATTATTGAAATCGAGAAAGACCACCTGAGCCTGACAGAAGGCAGGTTTTAAGTCTGGATTTTTAGCACAC
>PGYG01000016.1:0-16008 GCA_002839545.1 Candidatus Methanoperedentaceae archaeon HGW-Methanoperedenaceae-1 | reverse complement strand
CGGTATATCATTTACATTGGACACAAACCGTATCCTGTGTTTATGATTCGTTTAATTATCATGCCCTGTCTAAACGAACAAGGCAATATTCGATAACCCTTATATTAATTCAGGACATTTTGACCTTAAATGGTGATAATAAAATGACAACATGCTCAGCCCCTGGAAAAATATACCTGTTCGGTGAGCATGCCGTGGTGTACGGTGAAAGTGCGCTCGCATGCGCCGTCGATATGAGGACACATGTCACAGCAAAAAAATCAGGTTCTATAAAAATCACCTCGAAAATCGGGACAACCGGGCTGGATTTCAGGAAGCATGCCTATGTTTCATCTGCTATCAAGAAACTTGACGTAAAAGATGTTGCAGTTAAAATAACCTCAGACATACCAATCGGCTCAGGTCTTGGCTCATCAGCAGCAGTTACTGTTGCCACTTTATCAGCCATAAACGAAGAATACTCACTCGGCTACGTGAAAGAAGATATTGCAAGAATGGGGCATGAAATAGAACTCGATGTCCAGGGCGCTGCCAGCCCTACCGACACTTTTGTCTCGACCATGGGCGGAATTGTAGAGATACCATCACGCAAACGCCTTGAACCCATGGACTGCGGTGTTGTTATCGGGAATACAAACAAAGGCGCCACATCCAAAAAAACCGCACGGCTTGTAAAACAGGTGGCTGTGCTCAGGGAAGAATATCCTGAGGTTATTAACCCGATAATCAAAACAATCGGCTCATTCACACAAAAAGGCATGAGCCTTGTTTCTGAAAAGGATTATACCTCACTCGGCAAACTCATGAATATAAACCACGGACTTCTTGATGCCCTTGGAGTAGGCACAACTGAACTATCGGCTCTCGTATATGCTGCCAGGGATGCGGGTGCCTTTGGCGCCAAGATAACAGGCGCTGGCGGCGGCGGATGTATGGTCGCCCTGACCGACTCGCCGGGAAAAGTAGCATCTGCGATAAGCAAAGCCGGAGGACAGGCAATAATTACGAAATTCACAAAGGAGGGGATTTTAAAGGAATGAGTCTTATTATTTTAAAGATTGGCGGGAGTGTCATCACAAAAAAAGATTCCCTGTCCCGACCAAGGAAGGATGAAATTGACAGGATATCAAAAGAAATAGCCTCGTTCGCAACTGACCGTGACGTATCCGACAAACTGGTACTTGTCCACGGCGCAGGGTCATTCGGTCACCCGCAGGCATTGAGATACAACCTGGATGAGAAATTCGATGTCAAAGGCGTGTACGAAATACACAGCTCAGTCAAGGAACTGAATTCGATGGTTCTTGATTCCCTGAACAATGCAGGAGTAAGCGCCCTGCCTGTACACCCCTTGAGTTCATTCATACTTGAAAACGGTAATATTGCGGGCTTTTCGCCTGAAACTGTTAATGTGATGCTAAAGCGCGGGGCAGTTCCCGTATTCCACGGCGATGTTGTAATGGACATTATAAAAGGTGCGTCTGTTCTTTCAGGGGACAGGATAGCGCCGTATCTTGCAACTTTGCTTGGCGCTTCAAGAATCGGCGCAGGGAGCAATGTTGACGGCGTTCTTGATGAAAGTGGCACGGTTATAAAGAAAATTACGCCAACCGGTTTTGTTGATATGAAAAAACATATCAGCGGCTCATCTTCCACAGATGTGACCGGGGGCATGCTCGGGAAAGTATCGGAATTCATTGAACTTTCTCGTGTTGGAATAAGTTCCCGTATATTCAATGCATCCAAAAAAGGCATGGTTTCCAAATTCTTATACGGCGAGGACGTAGGAACGTTAATAGCAGATAAATGAGATTAAAGCGATGTTAGTTAGAGGAACTGAATGAGTACATCGGCAAGAAAGATTGAGCATTTGAAACTTTGCGTTGAAAAAGACGTGGAAGCCCGTAAGTCCAGTACAGGAACGAGAATGTCTGGTTTTGATGATATTGCACTTATCCATAACTGTCTTCCGGGGATAAACAAGGACTCACTTGATATGGGAACTGTTTTCCTGGGTAGTAAACTTGATGCGCCGCTTTTAATTGCGTCAATGACAGGAGGTCATCCTGGTACAAAAGCAGCAAATGCAGCCCTTGCCGGCGCTGCTGAGGAACTCAGGATAGGTATCGGTGTTGGCAGCCAGCGCGCGGCTATCGAAGACCCGCAGCTTGAGGATTCTTTCAGGGTTGTAAGGGACAAAGCACCCAATGCGTTCGTATACGGGAATGTTGGTGCAGCACAGCTCAACGAGTTCGGGATTGAAGGTCTTGAAAAGGCAGTTGAGATGATAGACGCCGATGCAATGGCAATACACCTGAATTTCCTGCAGGAAGCAGTACAGCCTGAGGGAAATGTCGATGCCGCAGGGTGCATTGAGGCAATCAGGCAAACATGTCGTGAACTTTCCGTGCCCGTGATAGTAAAAGAAACAGGTGCTGGAATTTCCCACGCGCAGGCAGTCGCTATACGTGATGCGGGCGCTGCAGCCATTGATGTTGGCGGTCTTGGCGGCACAAGCTGGGCTGGTGTGGAGACATACCGCGCCAGGGAACGCGGGGATATATTATGCGAACATCTTGGAACAGAATTCTGGAACTGGGGAATACCAACTGCTGTAAGCATAGTGGAATCATCAGTATCAATACCTCTTATTGCAACAGGTGGTGTCCGGACAGGACTCGATGTTGCAAAATCAATTGCACTCGGCGCATCCCTCTGCGGGATTGCACTGCCGCTGGTTGCACCTGCCCTGAAAAGCAGGGATGATGTTATAGACAGGCTGGAACTTGTTATCGAGGAACTGAAAGTAGCAATGTTCCTGACAGGCAGCCGGAATGTAGAAGAAATTGGCAATACTCCTGCTGTTATTACAGGTAAGACAAAAGAATTCCTGGAACAGAGAGGATTTGAAACAGGTAAATTTGCCAGGAAATGAAAATATTCCGTATTTAAAATACGGGAATTAATATGGAGAAAATTAAATGACTGAAATTGGAATAGTAGCAGTAGGCGGATACAACGAAATGGGGAAAAACATGACTGGTGTCCGCATAGATGATGATATAATCGTACTTGATATGGGGCTTCGGCTTGACAGGGTACAGATACATGAAGACCTTGAAGTGGATGAAATGCATTCCATGGACCTTATCAAACTGGGTGCAATCCCGGATGATACCATCATGAAAGAACTTGGCGGGACAGTGAAAGCCATAGTATGCACCCATGGTCATCTTGACCATATTGGCGCCATACCAAAACTTGCACACAGGTACAAGGCTCCGATAGTAGCGACACCTTATACCGCAGAGCTTGTTAAACATGAAATTTCCGATGAAAGGAAATTCAAGGTTAAAAACGAGATAATATCAGTGAAAACCGGCGGGGTGTATGATGTAACACCTGATATACAGATTGAATTCATCCGTATGCAGCACAGTATCGTGGATGCAGCTTTCGCTGCTATTCATACGCCCGGAGGCACTGTCCTTTACGCAAGTGATTTTAAACTTGACAGGACGCCAACAATTGGTCAGCCGCCTGACTTCCAGAGACTGAGAAAGCTTGGACAGGAGGGTGTGAAAGTTATGATTACAGAGAGCACAAATTCGGGTAATTCTGGCAAGACACCATCTGAGCAGATAGCAAAAGACCTTGTCCGTGATGTCCTGCTCGGTACCGAGGAAACTGATGGCGGTGTTATTATCACCACGTTTTCATCCCATGTTGCTCGTATTAATGCGATTATACAGGCAGCAGAAGAAATGGGCAGGATTCCGGTACTGCTTGGCAGGTCTATGGAACGGTACATGTCAATTGCTGAAAAACTTGATATCGTAAAATTCCCTGATAACCTGGAAATACACGGGAACAGGAATGCTGTGGATAAAGCCTTCAAACGTATTATCAATGATGGGAAAGAAAAATACCTGCCTATCGTTACAGGTCACCAGGGTGAACCGAATGCAATTCTTACACGAATCGCAAACGGGGAAACGCATTATAATGTAGAAAGCGGGGATAAGATAGTATTTTCCGCAAACACCATCCCGAATCCATTGACTATTGCTAACAGGTATGCCCTTGAGACTAAACTGAAAATGCGCGGGGCGCGTTTGTACAATAACGTCCACGTATCAGGACATGCTGGACGGGAAGACCACTGGGAACTTCTCAGGTTAATATCCCCTGAACAGGTGATACCCTCCCATGGTAACATTGAGATGCATGCGAACTATGTCGAGATGGCAGAGGATGCGGGATATATTTTCGGTGACACGGTACACATCATGAGGAACGGAGAGGAAATGATTGTATGATTGAGGAAGTTCTGCGAAAAAAGGCAAAAGTTGTTGATGAAGCAATTGCAAAGTATCTTCCGGTATCCCATCCTGATGAAATGTATATATCCATGCGCCATTTATTGGACGCTGGAGGAAAACGGCTGCGTCCGACCGCTTTAATACTTGCTGCAGAAGCGACTGGCGGAAAAATGGAGAATGTACTTCCTGCGGCAGTGGCTGTTGAAATGGTACATAACTTCACCCTGATTCATGACGATATCATGGACCAGGCTGAGCTCAGGCGCGGACTTGTTACAGTCCATAAGAAATGGGGGATGCCAAGTGCCATAATCGCAGGTGATGCCCTTTATTCAAAGGCTTTTGAGATTCTTGCGGAATCTAAAAGCGAACCTGCCAGGGTTGTTGAGAGCATCGGGCTGGTTGCGAAAACGTGTACCGGTATTTGCGAAGGGCAGTGGATGGATATTGATTTTGAAACACGGGATGACGTTGTTGAGGATGAGTACCTTGAGATGGTTGAGAAAAAGACTGCTGTACTTTTTGCCGGAGCCTTGAAAACCGGGGCTATCCTGTCAGGCGCGGGTAAGAAAGAAGCGCAGGCATTGTGGGATTTTGGAATCTTAACAGGTGTGGGATTCCAGATTTACGATGATGTTATCGACCTTATTACGCCAGAGGAGATTCTGGGTAAGGCGCAGGGCGGCGATATAATGGAAGGAAAGCGCACACTGATTATAATCAATGCCATCTCAAAAGGTGTTACAATTGATGTCCTCGGTAAAAGCAATGCAACTAAAGCCGAGGTTTCAGAAGCCATTTCCACATTGAAGAAGTCAGGTTCGATTGATTATGCAATGGATAAAGCAGTTGGTTTTGTCGAGAAAGGAAAGTCTGCCCTTTCTGTACTGCCCGATTCCGAGGCAAAAAGCCTTTTGCTGGAACTTGCTGATTATATGATTGAGCGGAAATATTAGTATGGTCATCCATTGTAATGTAACGGTCACCTTAAATCAAAAGCTATAAATAATAAAAAGATGGCATAGAAATAAAACGCTTCAAAAACGGAAAAACGGGTTGCTCTATGATTAACGCTATACAGAGGCGTATTTAATAGGGCATTATAAAAACAACTTAAAACGGGTAGGTTTGAAAAAATGGACATGAATATGTTTAGAAAGTTAATAGTCGTTTATTTAGTGTTAATCGGACTTCTCCTGCTTATTTCTAATGTGAGCGCTTCCGAAAACTCTTGTATAGATTGTCATAAGACATTATCTCCTTTTATTGAAGTTCAAAAGCAATTTAACCAGATCAGGATTCAGCATCTTGAAAAAAGCGTAACCTGTTCCCTTGAATGCCATGAGGACAGGGTACAGCAGCTCGCCACTGCAAATTACCTGCAATGGAGTGACTCCACACATGCCTTAAACGGTGTAACCTGTGATGTCTGCCACGGCGGGAATCCAGCCCAGCCTGCAAAAGAAAAGGCACATGCAAGTATCAAGAAAACAACCGATACTGAAAGCCCTGTGTATTATACTAATGTTCCTGAAACATGCGGTAAATGCCACTCAAAGGAGCTTGATAATTTTGAAAACAGCAAGCATTTCAAGAAGCTGGAAGATTTAAAACTCGCTCCGACATGTACCACATGCCATGCACCCCATACATTTGAGGTTTTAAATTCCGTGGAATTCAGGAATTTCTGCGGTAACTGTCATTCTGTGTATAAGAAGGTGGCACCTTACGATGTCCCCCTTAATGCAGAATATTTGCTCGGGAAAGTAAATAAATTGAAATTTAATATCGACACTGCAAACCAGGATATATTCTGGGCAGAAAAGGAAGGAACTGACGTAACCCAGGCAAACAAGTATGTCAATGAAGCCCTGGATAAAATGAATAAACTTGCCCCAATGTGGCATGAATTCAATATGACCCACTTTGAGGCTGAAGTTGATTCCGCAAATGCTTTAGCATTAAAAGCCCAGAAGTTGGTAACCCCATCACCCACGCCAACCCAGACCGCAGCATCCCAGACACCGGGATTTGTCGGAATATCAGGGATTGTCTCTCTTCTGTCAGTCCTGTTAATAATCAGGAAAAAACAGGGACACAAGTAAATGACATGCAGGTGA
The DNA here is from genome assembly GCA_002839545.1 of Candidatus Methanoperedentaceae archaeon HGW-Methanoperedenaceae-1. GTDB lineage: Archaea > Halobacteriota > Methanosarcinia > Methanosarcinales > Methanoperedenaceae > Methanoperedens_A. Next base: position 9,566 of record PGYG01000016.1, on the reverse strand, counting down.
ATAAATAATGCAACCGCACTTGAAAAAAGCATTTACGTTACTGGCAATTATAATAATTGCTTTTATTTTTGTAAGGTCAATTGCAGTTCCGGATTCCTTCGGGGAATATGGATGGTACCGCGGAGATTCTGTAAATGAACTCAGGAACCAGCCTGTTGAGCATGCAGGTTCACAGGCGTGCAGCGATGTGGATTGCCATAAAACCCTTTACTCAATATGGAGTGAATCCCGTCATAAAACAGTTAACTGTGAAACATGCCATGGTCCTGCTGAAAAACATGTAAGCAATGTAAGAATCATGCCAGAACCTGCCAACGATTCAAGGGATTTTTGCGGTTTATGCCATTATAAGCGGGTTGCAAGACCTGGCGAGTTCCCGCAAATTGACCCGGTAACACACGGGGAAAACCTGAGATGTGCTTATTGCCATAACCCACACAAGCCCTGGTTTGTATGAATGGAGGTTTTTATATGAAATTATCAAGACGTGATTTTACTAAAATCGGATCAAAGATTGTTATCGGGGCGGCAACTGGTCCTGTAATTATCGATGCCCTTGTCAAAAAAGCCCAGGCTTCCGAAAGTTCTCCAGATGGAGATTACGACTGGAATAAACATTACTGGGGTTATGTTGTTGATACTACGAAATGTATTGGCTGCGGCAGATGCGCAAATGCCTGCAAACGTGAAAATGAGGTTCCGTTTGATGAACCAGTTTACAGGACATGGATTGAAAGATACCGGAAACTGAAAGACGGTGAAATGAAGATTGATTCACCCAATGCTGGTATTGACGGATTTACAGATGATATTCCTGAAGAGGAGATAAATAAAGCATTTTATGTCCCAAAAATATGCAACCATTGCGAGAATGCCCCATGTGTCCAGGTTTGTCCTGTAGGCGCGACATATACTACAAATGACGGGGTTATCCTCGTGGATTTCGAATATTGTATCGGGTGCAGGTATTGCATCCAGGCATGTCCCTATGGCGCCAGGTATTTTAACCTGGAAAAAGGCACAGCAGATAAATGTACATGGTGCTACCACAGGATTACAAAAGGTCTTTTACCTGCCTGTGTCCAGGCATGTCCTGTCGGTGCAAGGAAATTTGGCGACCTGAAAGACCCGGAAAGTATTGTGAATAAAATACTTGACAAAGAACGAATTAATGTCCTGAAACCCGACCTCGGCACCAAACCAAAGGTCTATTATCTTGGTCTTGACAGGGAGGTGAGGTAATGGAATCTCTTGTATGGGGATATGTTTATCCAAACGAAGCTGAAATCCAGTGGAGTATCCTGATTGTATTGTATCCGTACATTACAGGTCTTGTTGCGGGGGCTTTCATAGCATCATCATTATACCACGTTTTCGGGAACAAGGAAATAAAACCGGTTGCACGGTTTGCACTCCTGACCGCGCTTGCTTTCCTTTGTGTAGCTATGCTGCCCCTGCTGGCACATCTTGGTAATCCATTACGTGGAATTGAGATTATGTTCACGCCACACCTTACTTCTGCAATGTCGGGTTTCGGGTATATTTTCTCGTTTTACTTTATAGTAGTTGTACTTGAGGTATGGCTGGCTTTCAGGGTGGATATTGTCAAAACAGCATTGAACTCAAGAGGCTGGAAAGAGTTACTATATTCGGCACTGGCTCTTTTTTCATATGATATTTCAGAAAAGGCGCTGGAAGCTGATGAAAAACTCGGAAAGAAGCTTGCAATAATCGGGATACCGTCAGCGGCTTTCCTTCATGGGTATGTGGGATTCATTTTCGGCGGTATTAAAGCCAATCCATGGTGGTCAACACCGCTCATGCCGATTATATTCCTGATGTCAGCAATTGTATCAGGGATTGCGCTTCTTATATTACTTTATTTGATAGTAATTAAGATAAAAAAATATCCCCTCAATTACAATACCCTTTATTCACTTGCGCATTACCTGTGGATTTTCCTGATAGTTGATGTTGTTCTTGAGCTGCTTGAAATCATAAGCATGAAATATGAGGCTCTTGAAGAAATCGAGATAATTGAACATCTGCTTGCAGAAAAAATCGCTTTCACGTTCTATGGCATACAGCTTACAATGGGGGCTTTAATACCGTTTATACTCCTGCTGCTTGTTGGTGTTATGAAAAACCGGGATAAATTGAAAGTCGTAATGGTAACGATTTCTTCCGTGTTTATAGTAATAGGTGTATTTGCCATGCGGTGGAATGTGGTAATTGGCGGGCAGGAAATATCAAAGAGCCTTGCCGGAACACTCACTTATGAACCGGTTTTCTTCGGACAAGAAGGAGTGCTACTAGCTATCATAATCCTGATACTCCCGCTTATTATCCTGCGGGTGATAACTTATATCCTGCCGCCGTGGAAGGATATGATAGAAGAAAATGAAGAAGCTGTTGTATCTTCTGAGTGAATGAAAAAAATATCAAAGATTTCCCATGCGTGTAAAACGCTGGGAATCTTGTTTTTATTTTTGTAATATTTAGTTTAATTAGGTACCTGGTAGAAGATTTTCAGGACACCGTATATAATAAGCAGGATTATAATTATTGCCAAAACCATTGTCATTTCATTTTTTTTAATACTTATTTTATCCATTTAAACCACCTTTCCTCGTTTTTAACTTCCGTATATTGTCTAATCATTCATACATATTAAATCTACCCAAAAAATATCGTAAGGTATTTATTATATAGAATCATCACAAAATGCAATTAAGCTATAAAAACGGGAATGAAAAACGGGTTAGTATTTGTAAAAACAGCATTAATTATATATAGTTTAAAATAAAACTATAAAAACGAGGTTAAAACGGTTAATATTTGTAAAAACGGCATTGTGTAAAATGTAGTGTTAAATACAACTACAATAACGGTGGAAACAAAAATGTCTTCAAAACCTAAAAACCCAGACTATTACGCACATGTATTAAAAATATTATTTGTTTCAATAGTGTTTACATATTTTATTGTAACTGTTAGTACGGCTGAACCTGCGCATATGGATGCACTTAATAATTCGTGTGTTGAGTGCCATAAGACATTATCCCGCTTTACTGATGAACAGGTTCGACTCAATGAAATCAGGATTAAACATATCGAAGAAAATAACGCATCATGTTCACTTGAATGCCATGAAGATGTCATTAGAAGAAGAGCCTCGGATAATTACCAGCAGTGGTATGATTCCGAACATTCCACTTATTATGTAACATGTGATGCATGCCACGGCGGCGACCCCGCTTCCCATACTGAAGAAAAGGCTCATGCGGCAATGAAAGAAATAAATGACCTGGCTAGCCCAATTTATTTCAAGAACATCCCTGATACCTGTGGGAAATGCCATGCTGAAGAAATTGATAAATTTAAAAATACAATGCACTACCAGAGACTCGGTGCAACTGCCAGCGGTCCGTCGTGTATCACATGCCATAAAACCCACAGTTTCAAGGTACTTAAGTCCTCAGAATTAACAGTTGTTTGCAGTGTCTGCCATAATTTACAGAACCAGATTGCAACGGCAAAAGTTCCTTCTGATGCTAAAAATGCTCTTGAAAAACAAGAGGAACTAAAGAAAGAGATTTTGAAAGCACGAATTGCTATTGATAAAACCAAAGCATCAGGCAAAGATGTTCCGGCAGCAGAATTGTATCTTGAGAAAGCAAAAAACACACTTGATGGATTACCTCATCTCTGGCATGGGTTTGACTTAAAGAACTTTGACAAACAGGCACAGGAAGGTATAGACTTAGCTAAAAAAGCAGAATATGAAGCATCGGGTGTTGAGCCTGAGATACCTGTGACGCCTGGAATTGGAATTATACCAATTGCCGGTATTTTGTCAATATTATACTTAATACGACAAAGGGAGTGAATTGCATGGAAAATACCTCTCTTACTACCGTCCTTAAACACTGGATGTCACGAAACAAGCTGCCAATCATTATCGTGATGGTTATCCTGTTTTCAACGGTAGCCATAGCATCTGAAAAGATGCTGGAAATAACCGAAAATCCTTCGTTTTGTGGAAAGAACTGCCATATAATGAGACCGTACTTTGATTCATGGCGGACATCATCCCACAACGACGTCATATGCGTGGATTGCCATTATGAACCCGGGCTTGTCGGACATGTAAAAGGCAAGATTGGCGGGCTTATACAATTTTATAATTACCAGACAACAACAGAAGAATATTCTGGAAAACTCTATGCTAAAGTTCTGGACAAGAACTGCTTATCATGTCATGAAAAACGCATCCAGTCGGAAGCAATCTATATGGGTGTGAATTTCAGCCATAAAAACCACTTATATATTCCGAAAAGAGGTATAGACCTGACATGTACAAGCTGTCATTCCATGCTTGTTATCGGAATGAAAGAACACCAGTCTGTGACTGACCCGTCATGCAGTCAATGCCATCCAGACATCATCAAAAAAGATTTGGGGCACATAGTTGTGACTACATCCACATGTATTTCCTGTCATTTTAAGGATGTTAAGGATAATGTATCAATATCTGGCTGTCCATCATGCCATGGACCTCCCAAACAAACACATGGGGAATATACAAACTTTAACCATACAAACCATGTTGGAAAGGGATATGAATGTTCAACATGCCATACAAATCTCACAGAAGGCGTTAATGTTGTTGTTTCAAAGAACAAATGCCTTTCATGTCATACGAGCAAGGAAAGGATTGAAAAATACGGTGATGTCAAGTTCGTACATGAAAACCACGTCACTAAAAACAAGATAGCATGCTATAACTGCCACTCTGAGGTCAAGCACGCGCCGACACTCAAGGAAAACCTGTGTGCAACCTGCCACAGTAAAGAGCATCCAAGCAACTGGCTGACCACACATAAGAAAGAAGTCTTAATCGGGAAAGTGTGCAGTGACTGTCATAAGCCAAGTTTCTGCTCTGATTGTCATGCTACCGGCATTGCAAGTGGTAAAAAACAGATATAATCAAGCTAGCCAGCAGTCACCTGCTGGCAAAATTTATCTGGTTCTACATCGTACCTTGATTTTAAATTAAGACGATGGAAATAAAATATAAAAACACCACTATCAGGATTACACCCGGGGTCTATGAACCCTGCGAGGATTCATTCCTGCTTGCAGATGCTGCATTAGCCGAGATAAAAGATACGGATTGTGTCCTTGAAGTGGGGTGCGGAAGCGGAATTATATCAGCGGTAATAAATGCAAATACAAAAGCAAGTATTATCGGGATAGATATAAGTCCAGATGCTGTAAAATGCACGAAAGAAAATGGCATTGAGGTTATCAGGGGCGACCTGTTAAACTGCCTGAAGGGTAAGTTCAATGTTATTGTTTTTAATCCCCCATATTTGCCAACAAGAGAATTTGAAAAGGAAGAAGGCTGGATGAATGCAGCCCTTGACGGGGGACATGACGGCAGGCAGGTAATTTACCGGTTCCTTGCTAATGCAGAAAATTATCTTGCAAACAACGGGAAAATACTGATGCTGGTCTCATCAGTTACAGGGATAGAAGAGATAAAATCCAGAATGTCATCCCTGGATTTTTCAGTAAAGGAATTGAGTGGGGAAAGGTTTATGTTCGAACAACTGAAGATTATAGTGGCAACTAAGTTATAACCACAACGCAGTTTATTGTTGCCCTGGAATTATACGTCTATTTCCGCAAACCTGTCTATATCAGTCCGATGACCCCAGATATCTCCCACAATAAGTTTTATATTCCTTGTTTTTAAAAGCATTTTTGTTGTGCCTGAGAGTGTCTTCTGGTATGAAGAGGGCAATTGTATCCGTTTTAGTTTAGGGGTGTTCTGTATCAGTTCAAAAATATTTTTTTCTGAAGGTCTGAAACAGAAATGGACGTTTTCTTCTTTTCCATCAAGGTCATTCAGGTCTTCTTCGGAGCCAATAATTCTGAAAACGACTTTCATAATATGTCTATATGTTAATTCTATTATTTATATTTGTTACCTTTCAATCTGTCCTGCACATATCACCGTTTTGTTTTAATGGAAGATTTAATACGTTAAAAACATAATGTTGGGGTATGCCCAGAGTTGATGTTCTTCTTGCTACCGACGGTTCTGAGTCTGCAAAAAAAGCAGAAATCGCAGCACTCAAAATAACCAATTCATATAATGTCCGTATGGCTGCATTGTTTGTGGTAAATATTCCCTCAATGTCGGACAGGAAAGAAATGATACAATTCGGGGAAAAAATCCTCGAGGATGTTGAAAAAGAAGGGAAGAAAATGGGTGTTAAAGTCCAGAAAATACTAAAGCTGGGAAGTCCTGCAGAAACCATACTGGATGTTGCAAATAACATGAATGTCCACACGATTGTTGTCGGGGCTGAAGGGAAAAAAGGATTAAAACGCGTCCTGTTAGGAAGTGTTGCAGGGAAAGTCGTGCAGAACGCACAGTGTTCTGTCCTGGTTGCGCGATAAGAAAGTATATTACGCATTAATTGTAAAAGTTGTTGGGGTAATTATGGAATATACAAATATACAGGTTTCTGCAGATTCGGATGCCGAAGAAATTGCACCTGTTGCAATGGCTGTACATGAGTTATTGGGGCTTCCGGTTACTATGAGAAGCCTTAACAAAAAAGGGGTACGCATTGAAAAAGGAAAAGTACTTGATTCCAATTATACCGGTCCTGTATTGGAGCGTGTCTTGAAGGAGAACAAGACACTGCGCATAATCCCGACCAGCGGTAAATACACCGGAATACCAGTTATTGTCACTCCCATAAGGAATAAAGAGGGGTACGGTATTGCTGCCATTGGTGTTGTGGATGTTGTCGGCACGGTTGACCTGGGGCATGTATTCAGCGATTATCCTGAAGTGGTGCATTCGGTACAGGAATGTGTAAGGTCAAGGGTTGCAGTTCCCTGAAACTTTTATTGACTACATACACAACCAACACAACCCGTATACTTTGATGTGACATTATAAATCATGTTATTTTATTATATGGTTTAGAAAAACTTAAATAACATCTAATTTAATATATTTTATAGAAACATGTGACATTATGTGTAACACATGTTCGGAGGAATGTTTGAAAATAGCTTCAAAACAACTGTTGTACACGCCTGATTGGATGGTTTCTTTTGAAAGAGAGATGGCAGGAGATATAATCCTCAGCCATAACGCCGGTGAGCCGATACGCAAGTACAGGAGACGGTACGGTTTATCACAGGACGAACTTGGCAGCTTAATGAACCTGCGGCGCGAATCCATATCACGTATCGAGAATGGAAGTGTGACACCCACGTTTGATTTTGTTAAATATTTCATTAAAACCATGGCTCTGGTAGAGGCAATCAGGGTTGAAAGAGCCCAGAAAAAGGAGATGGATGTCTATTTTCTTGAAAATGTTACAAGGGAATCAGGAATTTCCCGCGATAAAATGCCATTTATAATAAAACTGGCAGTCGATAGTTACGATAAAAAACTCATGAAAATCCAGAAGTCTTTAAAGGAGAATAAATATGGAAAATAATTCTGTTGTATGGCTTGAAGAGGTAGGGAAAGAAGATATTGCATTAGTAGGCGGTAAAGGTGCAAGCCTGGGAGAAATGATACAGGCTGAACTTCCGGTTCCGCCCGGGTTTGCTGTGACAGCACCGGCATACCGGCGATTCCTTGATGAAAACGGTTTTGCAGACAAACTTTTCAAAACACTGGAATTGGATGTCAATGATGCCGATGCCCTGAACGAAGCCGAGAAAAAAGCTAAAAAAATCATTATGGGTGGGAAAATTCCCCCTGATATCGAGGAAAGCATCAGGTCAAAATATGCAGAACTCTGTAAGAAACAAGGTCATGAGGTTTTCGTTGCTGTGCGTTCAAGTGCCACAGCCGAGGATTTGCCTGATGCAAGTTTTGCAGGACAGCAGGACACGTTCCTTAATATGAAAGGCGGGGATGAGGTAATTAATGCGGTAAAGAAATGCTGGGCGTCACTTTACGGTGCAAGGGCTATCTATTACCGCGTAAACCAGGGTTTTGACCACAGCAAGGTTGACCTTTGTGCTGTTGTGCAGATGATGGTCGATGCCGAAAAAGCAGGAGTAATGTTTTCATCCCATCCGTCCACAGGAGAGGCGGTTACGATTATCGAAGGTGCATGGGGACTTGGCGAGGCTGTAGTCTCAGGCGTTGTATCGCCGGATTATTATGTGGTGGATAAGAGCAGGAAGAAGATTACTGAGCGCAGGGTTGCGATAAAAAATATCATGCACATAAAAGACCCGAAAACCGGGAAAACTGTTGACCTGCCTGTACCCGATGATTTAAAAAATGCAACCGTACTTGAAGATAGCGAGATTTTAAAACTTGTGGATTTTGCGCAAATCCTTGAGGAACTATACGGTACTCCGCAGGATATAGAGTGGGCTATAAAGAACGGCGGGGTTTTCATACTCCAGTCAAGACCTATTACTACCATCAAGAAAAAATCCAAAACCAGGGAAAATAATCATACATTAAAATCACCAGCCATTCTGCAGGGACTTGGCGCTTCCCCAGGTCAGGTATCTGGCGAGGCGAAGATAGTCTCTGATGCAACCGAACTCGGAAAAGTCAAAGACGGGGATATACTTGTGGCAGTTATGACTACGCCTGATATGGTTCCTGCCATGAAACGCGCAATTGCAATCGTAACGGATGAAGGCGGCATGACGTGCCATGCTGCAATTGTATCGCGTGAACTGGGATGTGCTGCGGTTGTCGGGACAAAGAAAGCAACATCGGTATTATCCGACGGTATGATGATAAGCGTGGATGGGGAAAAAGGACTTGTGTTTGAAGGCAAGCTTGATGTTGTGGAGAAAAAAGCCGAAAAGGCAGAAGCTCCGGTTTCATTTGCTAAACCCAAGCCGATTACAGCTACTGAAGTGAAAGTTAATGTTTCTGTGCCTGAAGCAACAGCACGTGCAGTACAAACACAGGCTGACGGCGTTGGTCTCCTGCGGATTGAACATATGATTCTTGGTCTTCCAAAGCACCCGAAGCAGTATATTAAAGAAGGGAAAAAGGATGAGTATGTAAACGAGCTTGTTTCCCGCATACATACCGTGGTTGATGCGTTTTACCCGAAACCTGTTTGGGTCAGGACACTTGATGCGCCAACGGATGAGTTCAGGGCAATGGAAGGCGGCGAAGGTGAACCAATCGAACCGAATCCTATGCTTGGTTTCCGCGGTATCAGGCGCGACCTGATTGATACGGAGCATTTCGAGCTTGAAATCAGGGCATTTAAGGAGCTGATTAAGCGCGGGTATAATAATATCGGCATTATGATTCCGCTTGTCCAGCATCCGTCAGAGCTTCGCCGCGCTAAGGAGTTCATGCGGGCAAAGGGGCTGGATATTGATAAGCTCGACATCGGGATAATGGTGGAGATTCCTGCGGCTGCGTTGATTATCGACCAGTTTATTGCAGAAGGGCTTGATTTCGTGAGTTTCGGGACAAATGACCTGACGCAGTACACGCTTGCTGTTGACAGGAATAACGAGCATGTGGCGCATCTTTA
>PGYG01000100.1:3305-5762 GCA_002839545.1 Candidatus Methanoperedentaceae archaeon HGW-Methanoperedenaceae-1 | reverse complement strand
CCCGAAAATCCCGCCGTTACACGCACATGAGCCCATGGCTGCCACAAGTTTTGGCTCAGGCGTTGCATTATACGTCTTTAAGAGCGCAAGTTCCATGTTTCTTGTAACAGGTCCTGTAACAAGCAGCATATCAGCATGGCGCGGTGAAGCAACTAAATGAAAACCAAACCGCTCGATGTCGTAAATGGGATTGGATAAGGCATTTACCTCGACTTCACATCCGTTGCACGAACCGGCATCCACTTCCCTGATATGCAGCGAGCGCCCGAATATATTCTTGATTTTCGTATTAAGGCGCTGCCCTACAATCTCAAGTTCATCCTCAACTGTCATGAGTTCCTCCTGATACCTGCCAGCAGGTCTTCCTTTGTCTTTGAAGCAAGCTCATACTCCTGGGTGAGTTTAATCGCGCCATTAGGGCATACCTCTTCGCACCTGCCGCAGAATATGCATCCGCAATATGATACAGTAAGTGTTTTTTCACCGTTTTCTTCATTTTGCCTGATAACATTTGCCGGGCATGCTGACACACATTTCCCGCAATAAGTGCATTTTTCTGCTGCAAGTTCAGTTTTTCCGCGAAATCCGGCAGACGGAATATCAGGCTTTTCCGGATATTTTGTTGTCTGGCGACCGGTTTTCAGGGTTTTAATCAAAATTTTAAACACTTTCTCACCTACATGTCGTTGCCTGAATAGGATAAACCCAGGCTTTTATTGATTATCGGGAAATCAGGTACGATATTATCAAGCACTGCATACTCTATCGCAAGCCAGTTGCAAAATGACGGGTCGCGCACCTTGCATCTCTCTATCCTGTTATTTGAAATATCCACCCAGTAAATAGTCTCGCCCCTTGGCGCTTCTGTGTATCCGAAGGCACATCCATCCTTTATTTCAGTTACACCGGCTTTAATATCGCTATCAGGAAGATGCGATAGTGCCTGTTCGATAATAGATATTGATTCATATACTTCATCAGCCCGCACCTGTGTCCTTGCTAACACATCACCTGCTTTATAAACAGGGACTTTGAACTCCAGTTCATGATAAGCGGCGTATGGATGTTCCCGCCTTACATCGCGGTCAATCCCTGAAGCCCTGGCAACAGGTCCGACAACGTGCAGTCCGGCTGCAATGTCATTATAGATGCGTCCTGTGGTTTCTATCCTGTCAGAAACTGACGGCGAGTCAAAAAGCAGCTCCATTAACTCGCGAAACTCAATCCTGAACAAAGAAAGCTCCTTCAATATCCGTTCTCTTTTATCCACGATGTCGCGCCTGACGCCCCCAACCGCATTCATGCCGCGAAGCAGCCTGCTTCCGGTTACGTATTCATTTAACTGCAAAAGCTGTTCTTTTAGCTTGTTCGCATGTGCAGCCCCGAAGGCAAAAGCAACATCAGTCGCGATTCCTGCAATATCCCCGGTATGATTGTAAAGCCGTTCAAGCTCCATAAGGATTGTCCGTATGTACTTTGCACGCAATGGTACATTGATTCCGTTTATTTTTTCAACAGCCTGGCAGAATGCGACAACATGTGCAACTGAATTATCGCCGGAAATGCGCTCTGCGAGGAACACTGCTTTGTCTATGGACATATTCTCAAAAAGTTTTTCCACGCCTTTATGTGTATAAAAATGCCTGATTTCAAGATTCAGGATCGGCTCGCCTGCCACACTGAACCTGAAATGCCCGGGTTCGATAACTCCTGCATGCACAGGTCCGACCGGTATTTCATAAACGCCCTCACCTTCCACCCGCCTGTAAACATATTCTCCTTTCACGCGAGGAGGTTTTGTATTAATATCAAAATCCTTACGCAATGGATGCGCTCCATCAGCCCAGTCCTCAAAGTTCATAAGCCGCCTCGGGTCTGGATGACCTTTTGGCGTAAGTCCGAACATATCCTGGATTTCACGTTCATACCAGTTGGCAGCAGGAATTTTATGGGTGACCGAGGTAAACTTAGGGTCTTTTTCATCAATGTTTATCCTGATTATTATGAATGCGTCTTCTTTTCCTGAAAAAACATAATGAATACCAAAGCATCCGGTTTTTTTCCTGTCGTCTGTGGCAAAAATCGAGATAAGCGGCGCATCAAAATGGTGGTACAGGAAATCACATATTTTTACGACAGCTTCTTTTCTTACTGTAATATATATTTCATTATGTGAACGTTTTTCTTCGAGTACCTGACTCCCAAATTCTTTTTTTATGTATTCCAGATATTGTATAGTCATCAGGATCATCCCACAATTTCAACGACTCTCATAATCATTTCATAGAATGGCGCAGGAATATAAACTCCAAGCACTATAACGAACACAATCAGGATACCCATCGCAAAAAGTGTCCACCTGCTTACCTCTCCTTTTTCAATACCGGGTTTTGGCATCCCGAAAGCCATCTTGCTTACATTGTTGAAAAATCCTGCAAATATCATTATAATAAACAG
>PGYG01000100.1:0-3287 GCA_002839545.1 Candidatus Methanoperedentaceae archaeon HGW-Methanoperedenaceae-1 | reverse complement strand
GAGAAACCGGCAGCAAGTATTGTGAATTCGCTAATGAAGATGCTAAACGGAGGCGAGCCTGTCAGTGCAAGCGTTCCAACAACGAACATAGCGCCTGTAACAGGCATTGTTTTTACTATACCGCTTACATTGAATATCTCTTTTGTATCATACTTTAAAAGTATATTTCCTGCCCCGAAGAACATAAGGGATTTTGTCATCGCGTGGTTGAACATATGAAGTATCGCCCCGAATATCCCGAAAACTCCTCCGAAACCGATGCCAATAGCAATTATTCCCATGTGTTCCACGCTTGAGTATGCAAGCAGGCGTTTGTAATCTTCCTGGAGTATGATAAACGGCACTGCAATACCCAGCGACAGAAGCCCGAATATTATCATAAGATTGCTTGTGAATTCAGGACCGGTTGATTTTGTGGCTATTGAATAAAAGCGGATAATGCCATACATTGCGCAATTCACAAGTGTCCCTGAAAGAAGCGCACCAACCGGTGTAGGGGACTCGCTATAGGCATCCGGAAGCCATGTATGCATAGGCGCAAGACCTGCTTTTGTCCCGTAACCGATGAGGATAAAGATGAATGCAAGCTTCATTATGGTCGGGTCGAACTGGTTTGCCACTGAAATAAGGGATGTCCAGTTAAGCGCATCGCCAGTTTCACCAAGAATATTTACAGCAGCGTAATAAGTGAGTATTGTCCCGAAAAGTGCAAATGTGATACCTACCGTGCTGATGATAACATATTTCCACGCAGCTTCGACCGATGATTTTCTTGAATAAAGTATCATAAGAAGCGCTGAGACAAGTGTTGTCATCTCAATTGCTATCCAGAGACCAAGGTTGTTCGTTACACCGACAAGGAGCATTGTAAACATGAAGACATGGAAAAGCGAATAATAAAGCCTCAATTTCTTATCGTCAATTATTCCATGATCAAACTCGTGTCCCATATATCCAATAGAGTAAAGGGAAGACACAAAACCTACAATGGAAACTATCAGGACAATGAACGCGCTGAATGCGTCAGCGAAAAGTGCGTTTTGCCATGTGATGATTATGTCATATTTATAAACTTCTGAAACCAGGACGAGACCGAGAATGAGCGTTATCACTGAGCCTGTAATGCTCACCGTTTCAACCTGTTTCCTGGTTTTTGTAAAGAAGCATAAAATGCTTATTAAAATCGGGGCAAGGAGAAGATATTCGATCATTGTATCAACCTATCAGTGTTTTTAATTTGTCGGTGTCGATGGTCTCGAATGTCTTGTTGATCCTGAATATCAGGATGCCCATGATCAGGACGCCTATCAGCACATCAAAGAATATTCCCAGTTCAACAAGAAGCGGCATACCATTTGTGAGTGAGATGGCTACGAGGAAAAGACCATTTTCCATAATCAGGATGCCAAGCATTTGCATTATGGCTTTCTTGCGGCTAATCATTATGAAAAGACCGATTGAGACAAGGGACATGGAGGCTGAGAGCGCGAAGCTTGAAAGCCCTGTTATTACGTCAATTGACCTGATAAGGTAATAGGCAATAACTACCAACATGCCGCCAATAATTAGCGAAGGCGATATGCCGACATACAACTCAATTTCCCTTTTCACTTTAATCTCGCGGATTATGTAAATGAAAATATACGGGATAACTACTGCTTTTAGTACCAGCGTAAGGAAGGCAATAATATACAGGTCATATTTCCCGGTAGAAAACCCGACAACAGAAGCGACGCATGCAAGCAGGAATGACTGGATGCCAAAAGCCCTCACACATGAATAAAGGCGCGTTGAACCCAGTATCATAAATGTCGTAACAAGGATGAGCGCAATAAGCAATTGCATAATACCGGAACCAAAAATAACTTCTTCCATAACTTATCCTCCTTTTACGATAATGAATGAAACCAGTGCAAGGAATGAGAGCATAAGGGATACGGATAATAGGTCAGGCAGCCTGAATAATCTCCATTTGGCGGTCTGGGTCTCAACCATTGCCATCATGGCTCCGAGGACTACTATCTTGATGACAAAAACAATGAGCGCAACCGTTATTCCTGCTGCGCTTATACTCTGCGCTATTCCCCAGGGGAAAAAGATGTTGGCAAGCAGGGCATAGATAAGCAGTTGTTTTATCATCGCACCGAGTTCCACAATTGCAAGCTGTTTCCCTGAGTATTCAAGAATCATTGCTTCATGTATCATCGTAAGTTCAAGATGTGTTGACGGATTATCTACAGGTATCCTTCCTGTTTCTGCTATCGCAATGATAAACATGGCAACAAAAGCGAGCAGATGATATGGAGAGACTGCCGACAGCCCGGCATTTGATACGGTTTGTGAAATGTAACCAAGGTTGGTTGAGCCTACATTGAGAGCCACAGCGAATATTGACAGCATCAGCGCGGGTTCAACCATTGAGGCTACAAACATCTCGCGGCTTCCTCCCATGCCTCCGAATGAGCTTCCTGCATCAAGTGAAGCAAGAGCAGTAAAGAAGCGCGCAAGTGCAAGAAGATAAACGACAGCTATAATATCGCCTGCAAAACCAAAAGGCATACCTGAAATGAATATCGGTATGATAAGTCCTGCTGTCAGCATAGCAGCAAATGATATTATCGGGGCAGCATGGAATATCCAGGAAACGTTCTCAGACACTACGGAATCTTTTCGCATAAGTTTTGCAAGATCGTAATACGGCTGGAAAATTCCGGGACCTTTTCGTATCTGGAAGAAGGCTTTTATCTTATTTATTATTCCGCTTAACAGCGGCGCAAGTGCAAGTATAACAATTACCTGGATAACTGAAATTCCAATTTGTGAAAGCATCAGTTCCCTCCTGATATTACAAACATCATAAGAATAACCAGTGTCCCGAAAATATATGATAGATACAAATGAATGCTGCCAGTCTGTATCGCCTTTACCTGTCTTGACCTTCCAAGAACCGCCTCAACTACGGGTGTATAGAGATAGCGCTCAAATATCTGCTCTATCGCCAGTTCGAACTTGAAAGACTCTTTTATGAGAGGAGATACTGTGTAAGACGCATGCAATTCCCTTATCGGCTTGTAGATGTTACTGAACCACATCTCTACAGGTTTTGAGAAAGCAGTTGCAGTATATTCATTCCTGCCTGTTGTTGCGGGTTGTCCGCATCCCCATGTTTCGTATAACCGGGTTCTTCTGCCGCGCGCAGTGTATAATACAAGCGTGGTCAGGATAAGAGTCACAAAAACCATAAAAATAACTGGCGTGGACAGGCTTCCTCCATCAGGAATGGCGAG
>PGYG01000015.1 GCA_002839545.1 Candidatus Methanoperedentaceae archaeon HGW-Methanoperedenaceae-1 | reverse complement strand
TTGTTAACCTGATTTCTGCATAGAATCAATTTTTGATACAAAGTTTTAAGGATTATTTTCTCAAATATACCAACGTACAATAACACAGTAAGGTTTTTACGGTTAACTTTTACTTTATACTTGATATACAAGCATTTAAATCCTTTAATTAATTATATCTCTAATTTAAACGCTTGTTTCAATAGTAGTAAAATAGTACAAAATATTGCGATTTTGAGTTAACTTTCATCAGTAAAATAAAAAACCACATCGGGCACAGATAAATACAGATTTTTATCGACATCTGCGTTCATCCGCGTGTATCTGCGGTTAATTTGATAAATAGAAACTACAAAGAAAAAAATGTGACTTTAAAAGTCACACATCAACAAACCAAAAATTCTACTTAGCCTTGGGCGGCCAGCTCTTCTCCATCCAGCCCGGAATCCTTCCTGAATCAGGAGGACCTATCAGAACCTTAAGCCCTGTGGCATCCTCGACATCACCCTGAAGCCTTGCAGAAAGACCAGGCAATATCACTGCACCGTGGGACGTCTTCTCGGCAAAATCAAACCCTGCCTTATCAAACGTCTCCTTAATCTTGGCTGCCGTAAGCTGTCCTCCAGCAACCGCTGCCTCAACACCGATTCCATCAGTATCAACAGCAGCAATATAGCAGTCAATCTTGTTAGACGAAAGGTCACTCTCAACCGTATAATACGTGAGCGCGAAATTCGTGGTCACAATAACAGGCGAATCCTTTGTAGGCGAGCCGACCTCAAAGACACCAGGCTCGACCTTCACAGGCGTTCTCGGGTCAGTGTAAATCGTATCCCTGATATGCACTTCAGGCAAGAGCGCGTACGGCTCAAGACTGTGCAAAATCATAATATCGCCATACCGCACCGTGAAAATAGAAGCAAGCACCGTTTCCCAGTACGAAGCAGTCACAGGCTCGTCATACACAAGATACGTGTTCATGGGAACAGCCATAATCGGGAAGGCAATTTCTTTCTGTCCCTCCCTGATACCTGCTCTTCGAATCTGGATAAACCTGTCAAACGTCCCTTTCAACTGGTTCCCCTGCGGATACGTTCCAGGGTCAAGCACGAGGTTTTTGATTCCCATCTCAAGGAATGTCGCTGCAATGGATTTTAGCTTATCAAGGTCAGGTGAGAACAGTACGACCGGGACATTATAATCAAGCGCCAGTTCCGCTACATCGCCCCAGTTCTCCTCGGTTGCCGCATAAATCAGCGGATTCTTGTCCTTCACGACCTCAAGACCTGCCCTCAGGACAGCAGGGTCAAACGAACACAGGATAAGCGGGAATTCCGTGGTTTCGCTGACTTTCTTTACAGCTTCTGCGAATTTCGCGGCATCATTTGAAACACACCTTACAGCAACCATATCCACATTCAGGAACTTGCCAACATAGAACTTCTGGAAATTCTGGATTTTATTAACCCTCTCCACAAGCTCTGCTTCTGGCATCGTATCCCAGACATCATAGGCAAACTTTGTAGGATTAAAAAATGTTAACTGGTGGCGGTAAAGCACATCATCCCCGCCAATCGCCTTTGCGTGCTCACCCGTGCCAATGATTACCTCGCGGATTTCCGGCGCAAGCAGTGTCTCAAGCTCAAGGTATTTTTCCTTGAACTCATCCTTAAGCAGGGGCGGGCAGTCCTCAAGTTTCATCGACCTGTCAATAAGATGGGATGCAAAAGCCATGCATGTCGTTTCACCGCACTCGCCGCAGTTTGTCTGCGGCAAATACTTGTAAACCTGGAGCGGGCTGTTAACTTTCATTTATACCACCGCCGAAACCCAGTTGCTTATATCAACCGGCTCATTTTCCTTGGAGCCATAAAGGGTTTGCGTAATCTCTTTTAATACCTGGACTGCTGTCGGGTGCATCATCATGAACAGGTCATTCCCTGCAAGTGACAGGGTAAGTCCTGTGATAATCTCCCATATCGGTCCCCTGTACTCACGCGGTCCCCAGTCAGAATCCTCTTTCAATGGCGAAGAAACCATCCAGGACTCGCGAGCGCCCCATGCGTTTGTTGTGCCGCTTGACATCGGGAAGTTCAGTTCCTTGTCGCCTGACAATCCAGCCAGCCTTATCCGTTCCATATTTGTATAAGCGTAATCAAGCCCGTAACCAAGAGCCGCAGTTGTCGGGTCCATCACGATATTTTCCCGCGCCACCCCGCACTGTTTCATGAGTTTGCGGTTAAGCTCCTTCTGGGCATTTATCTCAAGCTGCGTCCATGAAAGAACAACATGGTTGTACTTCTTTGCCGCCTCTGCTATACGCGCATAATCAAGGTTCAGGCTTGCAGACGCCAGAAGGCATCTTTCACCCTCTGCCACTTCTGCTGCTTTCTCAAGCACCGCAGGGTCTTTTTCAGGGTTGCCTGAGCCGCCGATAACGATTGGCACATCTACTGCCTGAAGCACCTCTTCTACTGTTTTTGCAGCCTCGGCGGGAGACGTGTCCTTGATATTCGGGTCTGTGCTGATAAGATGGATTGTCACCATGTCAGCCCCGAAATCACGCACGACTTTCTTTGCCCATTCAGCCGGGCTTTCCATAACATCCTCATAATTGGATTTCACGGCTTTTGCCATGCCGATTGGCATATCAAAAACGTCCATTGTTATGTGGTTACGGTGCGGCATAGGACTGTCAAAATAATAAGGAAGCGCATTCTCGCCACCCAGTGTTATCGTGCTCTTTCTGGTGCCGCCGTCAGATGATGTTGCACCAAGCACAACTTCCTGTATCGGATTTTTCCATTCCTCAATTTTACCGACACTGAATTTTGAATCGATTAACCGGCTCAGCCTTCTGGGGGCAGCCATAGGTGATGCCGCGCCAAGCATCTGGTCAACAGGATAACCCAGTATCCTGGAAATATTCATTAAGTGTAACGCAATTTGTGTTGTTTCATGACCCAGCGCATATGCCAGCTGCGGATTTAAACCAACCTGCCCGAGGTCAAGCTCTACATCACCTTCTATTTTCACTCCTTCAAGAGCCTCGACATCAAGGTCACCGAACAGGCTTCCAAGTTCTGAGAGTTTGATTTTCTTCGTCATTTTTTCATCCCATTTCGCACTATTAATCGTCTTAATCGTCCAAGATAGGACTGGCTACATATATAATTTTATATTAAAAACCGTGTAAACAGTATCTGTAAATCTCGATAAATATTAAATGCAAAGTTATTTGAGACAATAATACTATTCTGAAGACTTGATTTCAGAGCATGGATAAAAAAAGCCCTTATTTTACAGCGTCCGCTGCCTCAATTGTGTATTTCATAATTTATTTTATGTTAAAATATTTACTGCAAAAGGTTGTGGATTTTGAGGGGGCTTTAATTGGTTCTATTGGCTTCTGGATAGTTATTTTTATCGTGCACCAGCTTCTTGAAAGAAGGCATTCTGATTAACTGCACGTTAGCGTTTACAAAATCCTTTTCAAGAAAAGGTAAACCGCGTATGCGACTATCATAAACGCAATTGTCTTGATAAGAAGCATTGTAATCCCGAGCAATAACTGGAATATGAAACCTGCAACAATCAGGGCAATAATTACAATTATAATCTCTTTTGGACTCATCAAGCTATGATTCCGGTTTCATGCTTATATCTTTATCCTATAAACTCCAGTCAGCAATCGTATGCGTATAGGAATCATCCTGTACTGACCCGAAATCGTGGATGCGGGTTCTGCCAGGCAAATCATTACTCTATTAACCTGAGAGCCTTGTTTGGACACTTTATGACACATTTCATACACAGCTCACAAAGCTCGTTATTTATCCTTGAATAGCCGTCAATACGTTCAAGTGCGCCGGTGCTGCATATGTTATTACACCGTCCGCATTTCCTGCATCCCTGTACCGCAATTAGTCCTTCCGGCATTCACAAATTATATATGCTTACAGGTATAGATAGGTTTTGTATAAATTGTGCAAAACACGTGATTATTATGCCCAGCTCCATTCCTGAAATGATTAAAGGTGAGTTTAAATGCGAGGATATTGCCAAATGTATCCTCGGACTCAAGAATGTCGATATTGATACGTATAAAGCACTTGTGACAAAAGGTCCAATGACTGCCGAGAAGCTCGGTGAAGTCCTGGACAGGGAACGGAGTACTGCTTACAGGTCGCTTCAGAACCTGATTACGTGCGGTCTTGTTTACAGGGAAACGAGGACAATAAGTTCAGGCGGTTATTATTATGAATATATCGCACTTGAACCGAGCAAGATGAAAGAGATGATTAAGTTAAATATTGACGAGTGGCATAATAAAATGAAAAAACTTGCTGAGGATATTGATAAGGATATTATGGCGTGAATTTTTTGATTTAAGGGGGTGTTTGGCTTCTATCGCATTATATGAGCATAATAACGCCTGTCGCATTCAGATAAAAGATGAAAAATAATACTTGGGGAGGATTTAAGTAATTAAAAAGAAAAGGATATATATTGAAAATCGTTGGTCTAATCTGGTATGAAAACATTATCGAAAAGCTTGAGCAAAAATAAAAGTTCAGTATCAAAAGCACAGAGCTACAAAGAAATTGGCGAATACTGGGATAAGCACGACATCGCCGAACACTGGGAAGAAACAAAACCAGCCGAATTTGAAGTTGATATTAAATCCGAAGTTACATACTATGCTGTTGACAATAAATTATCTGCAAAGGTCCGGGAATTTGCCAAGCGTCACGGTGTATCGCCAGACACTCTTTTAAATTTGTGGTTGCAAGAGAAATTACAAGAACAAAATACTTAAAAGACATGTTTTGTTGAGTATATTTAATAAATCATGCATTTTTATTCAAAAACGTACTCTCATACACTTCTTCCACTTTCTCCCTGAACTCCTTCTGGGAAATCCCCATCATGGCTGCCGCAAACATCGCCCCCCCTGCGCCAACTCCCTCTTTCACGTCACCTTTTTCATACATCTTAAGACCTTTAACCCTTGATGTGCCAAATCCGGGGTCAGCAGCATAAGCCCTGAACCCGAGCTTATCAGTCATTTCCCTGAAATTGGCTGTCGGGTCATCAGCCACATACCGCGTTGTTGCTATTGAAACATCCCTCTTAAGCCCGAGTGCTTTTATTATGCTAAGTACCGAAACCATCTGGGTTCCGCCTGCAAGAACTGTTTTTACACCAAGTCCGTCAACAAGCCCTGCTGCTGCCGGCATCATCGGGTCGCCAAGACACTGCACAGCCCGCATCGGGTCATTTTCCAGACTGCCAAACGAGATGCCCGCATTATTCATACCTTCGTTTACAACCGCATCCTTTATCCCAACAGGGTTGTCAGGGAAACTTGATGAAACCCTGCCATCATAACCCAGTGCCCGCATTACGCCAAGAGCAGTAGTTGTACCGCCCGGAACACTCTCGCCGATTATCACACAATCCGAAAGTTTCCCGATACTTTTCCCAAACATACGGGCACTTTCATAGATTCCAGCCGCATCTACAACCGCCTTTCCTGTCCTGATGTCTCCGCCAGGACTGCCATTCAGGTCAACAAAAGGAACCTTCGGCTTAACATTCAAACCTGCATCCACATAGATACATGGTATTCCTGTGAGCAGGACTGCCGCCCTTGTCAGTATCGCAGGCGTGGGAGCGCCCGAAGGACACATCGCCGGCTCCTTGAGACTTATGGCATTGCCTGTTTCAACAAGTTCCGCATCCGCAGCAGGTGTGTAATCTGTCAGTTCAGGCGACTTCCCTGCTGCTGATATATTCGGGATTTTGGCAGTCTCGGTATTTGCAAGTATGCAAATGAACAGTGGTTTTACAGGATTGAAATCCGGGAATGGGTCAACCCACATACCAGACCTACAAATTCTTTGAGGCTTCTATTATCATTGATGACGGGCTTTTTACAACGTTCCCGATTTTTGCGCCTATAAGGGTATTTATGCCTTTATTAGCTGCAATATCAACTATCCGTTGTGTTATCACACCATCGAACACCACGCTTGTGACGTTCCCGTTTGCATCTTTCAATGCAGTGGCTAGGTCACGGACAGGTACTTCACGTATAACCTTGTTTCCTTCATCAAGCAAACGCGCACTGAGTGTTCCGCTGAGTTTCTCAATGTGTTCCATGAAAACACTATCTTTGCCCTCTGGCTCAACCGTTTCCACTACCTCTTCAACAACCGGGAATTTGTCAGTTCTGCCTGTTCTACCAGTTCTCTCTGTCCTATCATGCCTCTCGGTTCTCTCTGTCCTCTCAGGTCTTTCAGTTCTTTCAGTCCTCTCGGTTCTTTCAGTCCTCTCAGGTCTTTCGGTTCTTTCAGTCCTCTCAGGTCTTTCGGTTCTTTCAGTCCTCTCGGTTCTCTCTGGTCTCTCGGTTCTCTCAAACCTATCAGTTCTCTCGGCTCTTTCGACTGGTTCTATTTCAGGCTCAACCTCTGCCCTTATAGAATAATCGCCGCCCTTACGGGATGTCTTTTTCTTTGTTGCAGCAGCAATTGCAAGCCGTCTTTTCCTGCTTACCTGGTAGTAGTCAAGTGCCTGTTCCACAGGTATCTTCTGTCTCAGAGATTTGACAATCTCTTTCTGGACACATTCCTCAACTCCCTTACCGTCAGGAGCACGTGCAATATAATCTATATCAGCAACCTGGAGCAGTTCCTTTATAATCAACTCACCGCCCCTGTCACCGTCAGTGAAGGCAGTGCATATCTTTTTCTTGCATATATCAACAATGGCAACAGGGACGTTTGTCCCGCCAACTGCAATGGCGTTCTTAATGCCATATTTAAGAAGGTTCAGCACGTCTGCCCGCCCTTCAACCACAAGTATTGCGTCAGAATCAAGAACATTCGGTCCCATCGGAATGTTGTCCTTACCATAGGTTGTCATGTCTTCGATTCTTATAGACTGCCTTATCTCGGCAGTGATTTCCTGGCTTTCAGGAAGACCGGCATCAAACATTTCCGTGAGAATTATTTTTGCACGGTCAACTATCTGTTTTCGCTTCGATGTCCTGACGTCCTCGATATTTACAACATCGATGTGGGAAAGACATGGTCCAATCCTGTCAATGGTCTCAAGACTTGCGGCAAGAACTGCGGTCTCAACCCTGTCCAGGCTTGACGGGATTTCTATCGAGCCCTGTGATTTACCCATGTTGGACTTGATATTAACCTCAAGCCTGCCGATTCTTCCGCTTTTCTGGAGTTCGCGCAGGTCAAGGTCATTACCTATCAAACCTTCTGTCTGCCCGAATATAGCGCCGATAACGTCAGGGCGTTCTATTACTCCATCTGCTTTTATTTTAGCGTGAATTATATATTTTATAGTATCTGAACTTTGCATATATGTAACCCTCCTTTTAAAAAGTAGCTAGAAAAGTATATCATCGGTATGGAATCTGTATTACTCCATACGTTTTTTTACTTTACTAAATCATATGTCACATGATTGTTTATCAGTATCATTCCATGCCGGAAATGATAACCAATATTTTATATTTGGGTATAAATTGTCTGTTTAAACCCTTTATGATAATGAATATTTTAAACTAACTACTATTCTTTGGATGATTGTATTAATGTTTAACTGCATCTTAAGCAAACTTAAACAATCCCATTAAGGGCTGAATAGCTTAAAAGCGTTGTGGTTATACCTTTTTTGAATTCGGTTTTCAAAATTCCGGAACACCATATAGTTCTGCCCTGAGTTTGTCGATGTAATTCCCAAGACTTTCAACATCCTTTATCCTTTTTTTTACAAGACCCCTGATTTTCGACCGTATTTCAGTATTTGGCATAACACCATAAGTCAAAAGGTATGCTATAATCTTGCGCGCAATTATGCCGCCTTTTCTGTCCCAGTCGGTTAACAGGATAATCCCGCCACTGGATTTTGATAACGATTCCGTAAACCCGATCAATGGCTGTTGGGTAGCAAACCTGATATCCCCTTCGATGCCCAGATGCCTGAGTGATTCTGAGTCTTTTCTCCCTTCAACCACTATAACCGCCCCGGAGCCTGCAAGGTTTTTGAGTTCCTCAATTATTTCTTCAAGCTTTTCAAGACGTTCAATATCCTCAAGGATTCTTTTGTTCATGTCCTGTTTAATATCCCCAGAATTTCCTCTGATGTTACCCCTGTAATCTTTACTGATTTCTTGCTGCTTGTATGTCCAGCGATTATCTGTACCTTGCCATGACTTATATGCAGCAAATCCGAGAAAAACAAAATGAGCTGGTCGTTGGCTTTACCTTTCTGCGCCTGTTCGGAGAGGCGGACTTCGATGCGTTTGCGCCAGGGATTGTACCCGTGTATTTCTGTTTCTTTTGCGTTCGGTGTTATCTCAAGGTCAAGTATCACCCCGTCCTGAACCTGCCTGAGCGCATCTTTCATCAGAGGTTAAAACGGCTGGAATATAATTAATTGTATGGTAACCATTCACCGGAATAAAGCAGGTTCACATCCTGTCAGATAACATATATTTCCCAGGCGCTTCAGCAGTCTTCCTGCCGGTTTCATGAACCTCAAAAAAGGAAACAGTCTTTTTATCCACCTTTTTCCGCGTGTACATCAACTGCCCGCCTTTCCCGATGAATGAATTGTAAACTTCCTCAAACTGCGCCATTTCCTCATCTGTGAGTTCAATGGATGAAGTATTGCCTGAAAGGTGGTTTATGGCAATCATGAGGTTAACTTCACGCACCCTTTTCAGCTTATCTTTATCATCCTCATTTTCGACATACACACTTCTTCTTAATCCAGGCGACCAGCCAACGAGTTTTCGCGTGAACTCTATGAAGGTTATTGGTACGTATTCCCCGTCTTCGGGTTTTGAGAACTGTTTAACCAGGTGGTATTTATCCATTCACTTTCCCATTCTTGTAAGTGTATCGCAAACCATTTCCACTGTATCCCTTACCGTCTTCAAACCATCATCGTCAGAGTCCACAGGCTTAACCGCGCTCCCGCCAAAATGCGCTGAATCCCCGACAACAACCATACCGTGGATATGCATCCATGAATGAATTGCCTGTATCGTGAATTCCTGCCCTCCGTTCCTTGAGCCGCCAATTGCAACAGCCCCGCCTATTTTGCCCTTGAGCAGAAAGCCGTTTCGCCTCAACAGAACGGAACGGTCAAACAGAGCCTTTAACTGCGCTGAAACGCACCCGAAAAAGACAGGCGAGCTTACAATGAAAGCGTCCGAGTTTTCAAGTATCCCGTAAAGTTTAGCCATGTCGTCATTAATAGAACACTCCCTGCCATTTTTGCAGGCACCGCAGTCTGTACACGGTGAAACTTCAAGCTGTGAGATAAATATTTTATCGGTTTCAAATCCCTTTTCTTTTGCAATACCAAGTGCAAGGTCAATTATCCGTTCATTATTCCCGCCAATGTTCGGACTTCCTGAAATACCAGTGATTTTCATGCGCATCACAATGACTTTAAATGATTTAATAACTCCTGAATACTCCCGCACATCGTAACTGAGCGCTCTATCATGAGGTTTACCATACCTTCAATACCAAGTGTCCTGAAATCCGTCCTTAACCCGAAAACAGGCATTCCTTTTGAATAAGCATACCCTATCTCCCATGCTGTGCCTGAATCCACATCAGCGCCGTCAAGAACCGCAACCATGACAAAAGATGTGTCCATTGCTGCGATGTTCTTACTAAAAATAATGTCCTGCCTGTTTTTTATATCCTTTATGTTATTCGAATCCTCCTGCGGCAGGAAAACATCATGTCCTGTTTTTTTAATTTCGTCCCTCAGCTTACAGTTAAATTCCTTCTCTGCGTCTGAAAAAAGCGGAGCTGCAAGATAAACACTTCTCATGAAAACAGGATAGTCCTGATAAGTAAATAAGTTTTCTTAAGCAGGATGAAAGTATTTATCGGTATATGGCATCATGATTAATTCATGGAACTGGTAGTTGTTGCCCACTGTCTTTTGAACCCGTCTGTCCGGGTACAGGGTCTTGCAGGGAAGAAGCCTGGCATAAAAGGAAACGTCATCCAGCTGCCATGCCCGGAATCGGTATATTTCGGGAAGAGACGCTGGGAAGTTTCAAAGGAACAACTGGAAATACCCATGTACAGGCGCTTCTGCAGGGAGTTGTTCCAGCCGGTCGCTGACATTCTGGAACAGCATAAGGATAGCGGAATAACCATTATCGGTATATCCAAAAGCCCGTCATGTGCAGCCCTTACAACAACTATCGGATACAGGGGCGGGATGATTAAAAAGGCACATGAGGCAAAACACGAACATATAGGCGGCATGGGCGTCTTTTTCGAGGAAATCGAAAAGGAATTGGAGAAACGGGGTATCAGGGCAAGGTATCAGGATGCATAAAATCCAGCGCCTGCTCTTAAACGTGGTTATTTTCCTGGTTCTTACGTTCGGGATTATGATTCCCCTGTATGTACATTATACTGCTGTCAGGTACACAGGAGCTTATGATACACTGTACCTGTCGGAATATTCGCCTTACGATACAATACTGCTTGAAGTCCACGCACAGGAAGGAGTTGAACCGTATAATAGTTCCCTTGCCGTACTTGGAGACCGTGTCAGGCAATACACAGGCAAGGAAGTCATTGTGGCAACATTCCATGACATCGGGAATGATGAGATACCGCCTGTTATAAAGGATTATGATGTTACGCGGCTTGGTAATAAAATTATAAAGAACCATACGCAGTACCACACTGACTGGTTCACAGGCAGGATTGTCATATACATTATTTACACAGGTGCGAAATGGTCAGGTGAAACAAAGTCCAGCGCCGCCGGGGTAACTTACAATGCCAATTCAATGATGGTTTTTAAGGAAATAATCCCGGACGCTGAAACCGAAACCGCAATCCTCATCCATGAAACAGGGCACCTGTGGGGGCTTGAACACTCAAACAACAGCAATGACATAATGAACGTACATCTTGACGAGTACATTATCAGCCATCTTTTTGACGGGCTGCCAAACGATTTTTCTGAAAAGGAGAAAAAGCTCCTCGGTGAAAAACACAATTCCCGTTTTATTTTCCCGATAAAACCTTATGAGCCTTTATATTCGGTAGTCTTAAATCTTGTTAATACAATGGTGTCCCCGTGATTTTACAGGATATTATTATAGTCCGTTATGATGAGCTGGCGCTTAAAAGCAAGAAAGTCAGGTCAAGGTTCGAACAGGTAATTGTAAAAAACATAAAAGCAATGCTTGATTCTGACGGTTGCTCGTACTCAGACGTAAGCAGGGAAATGGGGCGGATTTTCATACACACAGGCGATGCAAGTGCAGTAGAAAGCGCTGCAAAGGTATTCGGCGTTGTTTCCACAAGCCCTGCATATACATGCGAGCCAACCCTTGAATCAACTGCCGGGCTGTGTGCCGAACTGGCAGAGGGCTTCATCCAAAAAGGTGAGTCTTTCGGGATAAGGGCGCGCAGGGCAGGAATACATGATTTCACATCACGTGATGTTGGTGTTGCATGCGGCGATGCAGTTTATAAAAAATTCAACGGGACTATCAGTGTTAACCTTACTAACCCTGACCGCGAGATTTTCGTTGAAGTCAGGCAGAAAAAAGCCTATGTTTTCACAGAATCGGTTAAGGGCGTTGGAGGTCTGCCGCTTGGAACGCAGGGTAAGATGGTTGCGCTTATCTCAGGCGGGATTGACTCGCCTGTGGCAGCGTGGATGATGATGAAACGGGGTTGTGATATTATACCACTGTACCTGAACAACGAGCCGTTTTCCGATGAGACGACACGCGAGCGGGCAATGGAGTGTATAGATATATTGCAGAAATGGTCGCCGCATAAGAAATTCACTGTTTACGAAGCCCCGCATGGTGACAGCCTTCTTGCTTTCCTTGAAAAATGTAATAACAGGCTGAACTGTGTTTTGTGCAGGAGGATGATGTACAGGGTAGCTTTTGAAGTCCTTGAACTTGAAGGGGCGCACGGGATTATCACAGGCGCTTCCCTTGGACAGGTAGCCTCCCAGACATCACAGAACATGCTCTCTGAGATGTACGGTATGGAATACCCGATATACCATCCCCTTATCGGGATGGATAAATTAGAGATTACAAATATTGCACGAAGAATCGGGACGTTTGAACCGTCAACAAAACCTGCTACATGCTGCCTGGCAGTTCCTGAATATCCATCCACCGCTGCAAAAATCGATGAGGTCGTGAAGGCAGAGGCAAAAATTGACGTTCCCTCACTTGTGGACTCTTCGATGAAGAATATCAAGAAGTCAGTTCGATGAGCATTTCCGCCTTGATAAAAGGAGTGAAACAGACAATAAAGCCAAAATCCCAGATGCAGGCGATTCTTTTGGCTTATTTTCCAGAATTCCGGGTTCATTGAGGGCTTTTCGCGCCTTTTTAATTTCCCCGACCATTTCGTCTGGACCCAGATACCCGATATGCCTTGAGACCTCGTTTCCTTTTGGATTTAGAAATACAATCGTTGGATAGTATTCAATCATGTATTTTGTTTCAATATCGATTCTTTTTTGGGTATCTACTTTAATGGCAATAAAATCAGACAGTTCTGAAACCACGCGCGAATCAGGATATGTTCCTTTTTCCATAGCCACGCAGGGAGAACACCAGTCAGCATAAAAATCAATAAGTACCGGCATGTTTTTTACGCCTGATGCAATCATGCCTTCCTCGTAGGTATACCAGTGTGTTTCCGCGGCACCTGCCGGATGGAGTGCAAATAAGAGAATAAATAATAGTATTCCAATAAACCTCATTACATGACTGATTGGCTTTTTGCTATAAATTTTATTCTAAATAATACCACGGTCTTATTGCATTGAATAATAAGAAGCGGGGATTATTGAAGAAAATGGAAATCACATAAGTTCTGCCAACTTCCCGGCTGTGTTTTGCACCTCATGGAGCAAAAGACCAGCGGGTGCATTCTTGCCGGCCAGGACTATCAGGATTGCCTCCCCGGCACGGATAGCCATAACCCTGTTCTCTTTTCCGTCAAATACCAACAAATTAATAGTATCATTCGAAAATAATTGCATGGTTTCATCAGCACGATTAAAGACAACTGCGCCGTATGCAGCTAAAGTTTCGTTTTTAACCCTGTCTGATTCTGTGGACGCCATAATAAGCCCGTCCCGGGTAACCAGTGCGGACATTAAAATATCCTCAACAGATTTTTCCATTTTTTGGAGGAGTTTTATAAATAATTCAGATTTTGTAACCATTTCAATCACGGGAGAGTTTATGTGATAAGCCTCTCAACATTTTTAAAAGCAGGTAAATAGCAACCAGTCCAAATAGACCAAATAGCGTCTCAATGGACTCCCTGATATAATAGGGTGCAGGATAGCCGATTGTTCCCAGAAACCCTAATAATTTCCATAAAAGGGCTGAATAGGCTGCGAACTGGAAAAACATGAAAACATTAACAAACCCTCCTATTGCATGGGTTCCAAGCCTGTATGTTGTGAAAATGGTTATTATGCTTCCAAATATCCATGCCAGTGATTCCAAACCGGACAGGGTATTTTTCAAACCTGTCTCTTGAATCCCGGAAAAATATAGGACAAATACCAGAACCGGAAAAATTAAAGCCAGTGCAAGTGGAACGTGAATTTTTATTCCTGAACTTTTCTTTCTTTTATACAGTATTTCATAAAGGCTGATGAATGTAAAAGTCATGAAAGTTGCAGACCATATACCAAAAATATGCCTGATTGAACCTATTATTAACGAATTACTTAAATGTCCCAGTTCACGGATTCCGAAAAATAAAAAAGTCAGGAATAATAAAATCCATGTAACCCTGTCTATATTCCACATCTTCCGATGTTTGTAAGCTACAATCACAAGACTAATTGATAGCCACCAGAATACATTTGAGATTAATACATGTATTCCAATATTTTCTTCCAATCCGTATGGCTGAATCATGCGGCTAATCATATATTAATCTGGTATATGAACTTAACCCCATGTTTTTTAAAACCGGATGCCTCTTTCCAGGAGAATCATTTCCCGATATTCGTTTCGCCAAGCAGTCTCTTAATCAAAGGCGCATCCTTGAATACGTTTTCCCGCACACCTTTCCCGTTAAAATAAATCGCAACCAGAAGTATCGTAAGCCCTATCTGCGGGTTTCCTGCCGTGGTGCCCATACCAACAAGCGCCAGCGCACCTGCCAGCATACCTTTTAGCGCACCCTTTCGGTATGATTCGATTTTTGTGCGGTGGTATATGCGAATATCCCGCAGGGTCAGGTAAATAATCGAAATAAAACCGAACAATGCAATATATACATAGATTGACATGTTACTCCAGCCTGCCAGTATATCCTGGTTTTGTCCGTTTCAGGTATTCTTTTATCATCGCGGGAAATGACTTTGCGTTCACGAAACGAAGACCGAGCTGTTCTGCCCATTTTTGTATCCCCATGTCGCTGGCTACAACTGCCGCATCCAGTTCCTTTGCAAGCAGGAGCACGTCTATGTCGGGCGCGCTGTCAAGAATCCCATAACGAAGCGCGTTCCTGTACTTGTCCCTGAACTTGCCGATAATTTCACCAATTACCTCACGCTCGATTTCAGGCTCAATCTGGTGTTTTGATGTGGCTTTGGTTGTGCGGAACAGGCATTCTGTCGCTGATTCCCAGATTGCTTCTTCTGCAACGCCCATTCCCTTGTTGATGCGTCCGCGCATGAAGTCCACATAATCATAGAAAATCTTGGACGGGATTTTCACCTCGAACCTGTCAGGGGTTTTCTTAACAAGCCATGTATCTATTTTTGCAAGGGTTTCTTCGTCACAGCCATTGTTCCTGGCAAAATCCCTCATCTCGTTATACACAGAGGGAAAAGGTATGTAACAGCTTATCCCCAGGTTTAATCTTGCATCTGCAATGATGTCAAGGATGCCACCCATTGCTATGCAGAGGGTTCCGGCTCCTTCAAGCTCGCGGGTCTGGGTATCTGTGAGGGCGCTGGTATCTATGACGAAACGCTGGCGAATCATATTAACTACTTTATATTTGTCGGGTTAAGAATGTTTCTGTTTATATAATCTGGCAGGCGGGAATTGTAGCGCAGGCATGGCTGTATTTTTAAATATAAGGGACGTTACTGGTAAGTATCTGAAATAAAAATATCCCTCACACGCAAATCTGTGCCCTGCGCCCCATCATAACAGGAAGTTAATTGAAACATAAAAAAACTGATGCCACTCATGTCCATAAAATCACTAAAACTTCCCAAAAACCCTCTCAAAAACTCCACCATAACCTACTTCATCCTCATCCTCCTCATATCACTCATATCAGCACTCGCCCTTCCCTCCCTCCTCCCGCCTCTTGAAATAACACCTGCGCAAGAACCCTACGTCTCCATAGGCTGCGACCGCGTGATATGGAACGGGGACGGACTTGAACTACTTGCAACCGTAAAAAACATCGAAACCCCGCAATACCAGTGGATAATAGACGGGAAAAACTCAACAGGTGCAATAAATTTCGGCATGGGAGAACACCTTGTAATCCTAAACGTAAAATCAGGCGATAACACATACCAGGCAAAAAAATCCGTAATCGTTGTTGATTCAATAAACGGCATTTCACTAAACAATGCCGCATCCGGCAGCCAGTGGCGGTTCCAGACGCTCTACAACAGCAAGAAAATGGGTGTAAAAGCTGTATTTGTTTCCATAGATTCAAATCCTGCACAGGAAGTCAATCCCTGCGGACAGGTAACAACAAAACCCCTTCCTGCAGGGAAGCATTCATGGAAAGCAGAGTACCAGGGCAAAACGCTCGCCTCCGGTTCCATCGAGGTAAAAGAGATAAGTGATGTAAAAATAAACAAGATTGAGGTCGCACCGAAATACAAGGCAGGCGATACGGTAAACGGGAAAATAATTGTAATGAACACAGGGTCAACCACCATATCGGAATTCGGCATAAATACCCTCGCTATTAACAAAAAATACGAGTGGATGGGCGATATTGCACGGATGGCATTCTCTGATAAATACACGCCAGAGCTAAAACCGGGTGATAAATATACCATTCCTATCAGGGTCACCATACCAGCAGAAGTAAACGGGATAAGACCAACAGGAAAGTACTCAATTACCATCGACCTGGTACTCAACAACAAGGTTGCGGACAGTAAAGTGGTGTACACCGAGGTCGAATAACAGTCTGGCGCATCACCATATCCGATAAATTCCAGTATCAGGATGCGCTGGTTTTCTTAAGGTACACATACAGCGGAAGCAAAAGCACAGCATACGCGCCGCAATAGAGAAGTGAGCTAATCCCGATACTTCCGGCAGAAAGCCCTGCCGCAAGGTTAAACGGCGAATCAGGAAACAGGTACGCCACAAGAAACATCAGTATCAGGATCTGGGAATACAGGTACTGCGATATTACCCGTTTTTTGAATCTTACAGCAACAATCGCACCCGTTAATACGATAATGGCAGCAATTATACTGACCATTAACAGGATTATCCAGGTATTATGGACTGAAACCCCGTTTATCCCAACAAGCACAAGCCACAACAAAACCTGTGCAGGGACAATAACTATTGCAGTTATCATCTTCCCGTTAACTATTTCAGAAAAAGACACAGGCGTTACCATCAAAAGTTCCATGGTCTTTCGCTCGTATTCTTCTGTCAGCATATCAATAATCAGCCCGCCTGAGATAAAAACCGGCGTGAATACCAGCAGGGGTATGAGTACCCCGTAAATAAACTCAAAATACGTGGACGTTTTCTTCGGCATGTCGCCCACATACAGTCTTACAGGTTCAAAACCGATTCTCGTGCCCCTGACATCACGGACATACGCTTCATACGCTTCTAGCGGTGCTTTAAGCTGTAACGTTGCAAGTGTGCCCCTTATATCAGAATCAGGAAGGTACAGTGTAAACCGTATAATCCCGGCATCACCTGATTTAACCTGCGGGACAACGAGGACTGCATCTATCTTATGAGCATAGAAATCATCCAGTGCAACGCTTAAATCCATATAATGGAACACCCGTGCATCGCTTTTTTCGATAAACCTGTTTATTTCCCCTTCCCCGACAATCCCGATATCCGAATTTGGCGTATCATACTTACCAAGGGCTGACGGGTCAAAAAACGATGCAAGACCCAATACAAGCAGGGATGACAGGGATGCAATCAGAAGCTGGATGATAATTGCAAGAATAAGTGTCTTCTCGTTGAGAAGTGAACTTACCTCCTTGCGTACTATGATAGAAGTGTTACCCAAAAATAACCCCCCTTACAAGATAAAGATTGTATGCCGCATGAATCAGTGTTGCAATTAGCACGGATAAAAGGTACTTCCCTGTTCCCATATACCTCATTCCAAGCGCTGCTGCCGTGGTACTGGTTACATGCAGCATCAGGGGATATACCAGAAGACCGATACCCATCACTGACCCGAAAACCGAGCCTGCAATACTTGAAATGACAACAAGCAGTAAGACCTTCTCGCCTGCAAAAAACCCTGCTCCTGATAAAATCCCGGCAGCCAGGGCATTCCGTGTGGTTAGTTCCTTTAAATCCCTTGAAAAAACCGTGTAAATCCCTGCTGATTTTACGACTTCTTCCACAAAGGCTGCAAGAAATATGAAAGCAACAATACCGTATCGCAGGGGAATATTGAACATCAGCACGATTAACATTAGCTGGATAAGTAATACGACTGGTAACATTACGATGCTTAAAAAGAATAAAGGAGCAGGGACTTTCCCGATAAATACCTGGAGTGAATCCGCAAGTTTACTTTTTATGGGTTTTTGCGTGAATAAATCCTCTTCACGGTAAATGAAAATACCGAACATGAAAACCAGTGTCGAGACAAGGTAAAACGGGGTGGTTGAAAAAAGGTACTCATGCAGGGTAATCATTTCATTTTCAAGCAGCTTGACGACAAGGGTTACCGGGGAAACGATGCTGATTGCATGGATGTTTGAAAACATCGCTGGCAGGAAAATGTATCCTGACAGGATAACCGAAAGGAAAATCAGGACAAATGTCAGTTCCTTGAAACTGCGCGCGATTATCGCACCAAGGAATGCTGTCGAAAGAAACATCAGTGATACGGGAAGCAGGATATGGAGCATCAAAGCCGTGCCGCCGATATATGCTATTATGCCTGCCGTTAACAGCATTGAGATAAGAAGATACGGCAGAAGTTTCCCGATAACAATCTCATAGGGCGCTGCCGGGGAAACAAGCAGTAGCTCGCCTTTGCGCTTCACCCTCTCTTCCATGATGCTTGATGAATAAAGCTGTGCAATAAAGAATAATGGGAAGATGAAAAGGAAACTCATGACAACGGATTTAAACGGTATGGGCGGATTAAAATGAGAGGGAGTTGCAAGGTCTTGCTCTTTCATAGGAAGACCTTTTTTTATGCCAGAAAGTTCCGTAAATGACGGGGTTCGCGCGGGCTGTGCGGTTTTTCCCTGAACAGGCGTTTGCATAACAGGCGCCTGTCCGGCATCCTCAAGTGGTGTTTTTTCAAATTCCGGGAGTTTCTGTAACGATGGCTGCTGGAAAACCTGCTCTCTTGAAAGCCGCTCCACATTAATCCATACAGGGAAGGTATTATTCAAATCGTTATAGCCAAGCAGTCTGGCTTCGTCATATCTTAAAACTGCCCTGTCAAGTGCATCAAGTGCTGCAATTGACTTTTCTTTCCTGTGATGGGTAACAGCATTCCCGATTATCAGGAGGTCATAACCTTCGTAATAAAAAAGAGACCTTGCCTCATCCTCCGCAGCCACACGCACGTAGAACCTGTCGTCTGTCTCCAGTACAGAGGCGATATACGGGTCTGTGACCGCAGCTTTGTAGATGTTATCGTTTATGTGGAGACCGTTCTGGGCTAATAATAAGGATAATATACCTATTGAAACCAGGAGAAAAGCAGTAAAGGCAATGGTTTTTTTATCAAAATCCGTCCCGCCTTTCCTGAGTTCCCACCTGGAAATCGTTAGTATTCGCATTGTATTTATATTAGTGAGTAATTTTATAACTGTTTCTATGAGCGAATTTGCGGTTGAAGGACTTGGAAAAGAATATGACGGTTTTGCTGCCGTTGAAAACCTTGATTTTGAGATTGGGAAAGGCGAGATTTTCGGGATAGTCGGACCAAACGGTGCAGGAAAAACAACAACCCTTAAAATGCTAAGCGGTTTGATTAAACCCACCCGCGGGACGATAACAATCCAGGGAATGGATATTACCAGGCATGCACGGGAAATAAAACAGAAACTCGGTTTCCTTCCAGAAGAAAGCCCCTTGTATGAAGGTATGACTGCAAACGATTACCTCATGTTTTTTGCACAGGTTTACGGAGTGGAAAAGCCGGTGGCTCAGGCAAGGATAAAGGAAATTCTTCTTGCACTGAGGCTCGATGCCGGGTCAAAGAGGCTTGGCGAGATGTCAAAGGGAATGCAGCGCAAGGTTGCAATTGCAAGGGCGCTGATTAACGACCCGGAGTACCTTGTACTGGATGAGATGACATCAGGTCTTGACCCGACAACGTCTAAGTATCTCGTGGATTTTGTGGCAGGGCTTAAGGAACAGGGGAAGACTGTTGTTTTCAGCGCGCACAACCTCTACCAGGTCGAAAGCCTGTGCGACCATGTGCTGATTATAAACAAGGGGCAGGAGCTCGCAAGCGGGACGATGGATGAGATTAAGGAAATGTGCGGTGAGGTTGAGTATACCATCGAGTTTTCTGTTGAAGAGGAAGTTGGTTTTGATGCTGAAAAAGTGAACGGGAACTACATTGCACGCACAAATGAACTGGATGAGTTTAACAGGATTACGGGATGGGTTGCAAAGAACAACGGCAGTATTATTGACATTAAAACAAAAGAAGCCTCCCTTGAGGAGATTTTCCTGAAATTAATGGGTTAAGCCGCTGCTTGTTTAGTCATATCACACCAGATAATTCCAGTCCCTCGCGCAAGAATGAGAAGGCAAACAACAACAATATTACACCAAGAACTTTGAGAAGGTAAATGTAAGTCCTGCTTTTCAGGAACAGGCTGTATTTCTCAGTAATAATTGCCACAAGGATTTTTGAGCCGACAAGGAACACGTAAAACCCTGATACAAAAGCAGCAGCAGAATAAACTCCGACCCCCATTGCTTTTAATACCGTTGGCGCGCCGACAGTGAACCAGAACAGGTACGGGTGCGGGTTCAGGAAGTTCGTGATTACACCTTTTCTTAAGGACTGTGGATTTAAATCCCTTATATCAAATTCGACATCTTTTGTAAATAAATTCTCATAAGCAAGATACCCGATAAAAACCGCGCCTGATAGGTATGTCAGTTATCAGGGGCGCAACCGCGACTTTCATGCCCCCACTACTGCCGTTTTTCAATGTTTCTGAAATCACAAGTGTCAGGAGGGGGCCGGGTGATATGCCTGATGTCAGCCCGAAAATCATCCCTGAGACAAGGAACGTAAGTGTTTCAATCATCAAATGTTATTGGTTGAAGGGTTTTATAAATTCTTTGAGAATAGTTCAGGCGGGTGCGCATTTGAAGTTTGAGATATTGATGTCATTTATCGCTTTCATGACCCATTTTTTTAATTTCAATTGTTCTATCCGTTATCAAGAGAATATCGTAATCACTGAATCTTGTGGAATCCTCTCTTGCTCTTGAACCAAACAAGATAATTCTGGCTGAGGTTCCTGCATTTTGCAATATTTCAAAAATATTGGTTTTTATTATAGTTTTGGCTTTGTCTGTTTGATTCATTCCTTATCCGTATGTTAATTTTATATCAGCACATATACATGATTTTGACGATATATATAAACAAGAGTTCGGATATTATTCAGGAGAAAATCCCTGATATTGTTCAGGAGGTGAATAAATATGGCAAAATACACATTAGACGACCTAGTCACGGCATATATGGAGCTTGGAGAATTTCTTACAAAGTTATTTGTGGTAGGAATAGTCTTATTTATCGTGTGGTGGATGCTCACATGAATGAAGAAAAATAAGCTTTCTGTTATTTATGCAATTGGAGCGATATTCAATGGAATGCCATTTGTTCCATTTAGAGATATTCACTTCATCCCAAACTTCTCAAACCGTTCCTTCTTAGCCCTGCAAATCGGGCAAAGCTCAGGCGGCTCATCCCGCGCACACAAATACCCGCACACTGTACACCTGTAAACTTCTGCCATATCCTTTCCTCCTGCACCTTTTTGCTCCATAATAGCCTGGTAACCTTTTATAAAATTCTCCTGCGCCCGGCGTTCGGGTACAGGCTCATGTGCTTTCGTATTTCCCCATTCCCCGCCCACATACAGCGTACACAGGCAGCTTCCGAATTCTGCAATATCAGCATCCCGGTAATTGCACGGACATATTATATCCATGTCCTTTGCAAGCTCGCCGCTTCCTATCCTGCACGGGCAAAGAGGATAACCGTACCTCTGCTCATTCTCCCGAAGACCTGCAAGGATACTATCCAGTTCCTCCTTATTGGGAGTGAACATGTACCCTTCCTCATCTGCAATCTTCTTCATCTCCAGAAACATTTCCTCAATGGTTCTCATAACTCCAGTGCCTCTCTCAGTTCATCCTCGCGGAAGCCGAGAATCACCCTCTTCCCGACAATTATAGTCGGGAACCTGCACGTTCCTGTAAGTTCCATAACTTCGGAAATTACCTTCTCCCTTTCACTCCCTGCCAGCATATCCACATCCACATAATCATACCCTATGCCGTTCTCCTTCAGGAAATTCTTGGTCGCCTTGCAATGAACGCATGTGCTTAACGTGTAAAGTTTTGGTCGTGTTTTATTCATAATCCGTGCATCTCCCTGTGTTCCTCGGTAACACCATGGTGTTCCTCAGGCGGTTCAATCTCACATACACCTGGCGCGCCTTTCTCATTATAATTAAGGTTCCATTTATGGCAAACCCACATCTGGAGTTTTTTAATATCTTCCTCGCTCATGTGGCGGAACCTGCCCTGCATCATCAGGTAATCCTTCACCCTTTTCATCTTCTGGGGTTTGTATGTGATTTTTTTCTCGCCGTTTTCAATCTCAAACAGTGTCCACATCCCGGATTCAACTGCAAGTTTTGTAACTTCCACGGTTTTGGCAGGGTCCATTTTCCAGCCCGGAATGCACGGCGTGAACATGTGCAGGAACCTGAATCCCTTCATGCTTTTTGCCTTTTCCACTTTCCTTATAAAATCAACCGGATGCCCGATGGACAGCGTGGCAAAATAAGGAATATCATGGGCAGCCACGATTTCAGCAAGGTTTTTCTTAAAAGTCCTGTTTCCCTGTGTCTTTTTACCAACAGGCGTGGTCGTTGTCCATGCCCCGAAAGGAGTTCCTCCGCTTCGCTGGATTCCTGTGTTCATGTATGCCTCGTTATCAAGGCAGATATACAGCACATCATCATTGCGCTCAGCCGCTCCTGACATGCTCTGCAAGCCAATATCATACGTCCCGCCATCACCCGCAAACCCGATAACTGTAACATCCTTTCCTTTTACCTCGTATGCAGCTTTCATGCCTGCTATAGAGGCACCCGTATTCTCAAAAGCAGTATGGAAAAAAGGCACTTTCCACGCGGCAAGCGGGAAAGTCGTGCCGAAAACGACAGCGCAGCTTGCAGGCACATACACGGCAGTATCTTTACCAAATATCCTGATAGTATTGCGGATAGACATCGCAGCCCCGCACCCCGGACAAGCAGTATGTCCCTGCGTGAAAAGGTTCTCATCAGGCAGGTCTTTTAATTTCATAACGTTTCACCCCTTGTCTCATGCCAGATAACTTCCTTTACTTTCCCGCCTTTTGCAGCTTCCAGTGTCAGCTCAAACATTGTCATGATAAGGTTCTCTGTAACATCCCGTCCCCCGATTCCGGCGAGATGGTTAATTACAGGCATAGTCATTCCGTAAAGCGCTGACCTTACCTCGCTAAAAATAGGTCCGCCGCCGTTGTATGATATTGACCTGTCAATCACACCCACAGCGCCCATGCCTGAAAGCGCAGCCCTCAACTCCTCAGCCGGGAAGGGACGGAAAAACCGCAGTTTCACAATACCCACTTTCTTGCCCTCGTTTCTCATGTCATCCACAACCTTGCGCGCTGTGCTTGTAACCGTGCCTATGGTAATAAGGGCGATTTGCGCATCTTCCATCCTGTACGTGTCAATCAATCCCCCGTAATCCCTGCCAAAAACTTTTGCAAATTCGCGGTTCACTTCCACCACAACTTCTTTTGCAGCTTCCACAGCTCCTGCTGTCTGGCGGCGCATTTCCATGAAATACTGGGGCGGCATTAACATCCCTATAACCGCAGGCTGTTCAGGGTTCAGGTAAACATCAGGTTCGTAAGGGGAAAGGAACGAATCAACTAAACTTTCATCAGGAACATCAACCGGCTCAACCGTATGCGAAAGCACGAAGCCGTCAAGGCAGGGCATTATGGGAAGAAGGACGCGTTTGTCCTCTGCTATCCTGTACGACTGGATAACCATGTCCAGTGCTTCCTGGTTATCTTCCACATATACCTGGAGCCATCCCGAATCCCGCTCACCCATGGAATCATTGTACTCGACCCAGATTCCGGGCGGAGAGGAAAGTGAACGGTTCACGTTAACCATGACCACCGGCAGTCTCAGGGGTGCTGTGGCATAAACCATCTCGTGCATGAATGCAAGTCCCTGCGATGATGTTGCTGTGAATACCCTTGCACCTGCGGCAGAAGCACCTGCTGCTGCGCTCATGACGCTGTGCTCTGATTCCATTGTCATGAATTTCGCATTCATCTCGCCATCGTTTACAAACTCGGCAATATGTTCGATAATGAGTGTCTGCGGCGTTATCGGGTATGCAGGCACAACTTCCACGCGGCAGAGTTTTGCACCTATTGCAACTGCATGGTCGCCGGTAATTACATGTTTCATACTCTCGCCCTCACCATTTTAATCGCATCAACCGGACATTCGTTTGCACAGATGCCGCAGCCTTTGCAGTAATCGTAATTTGTCATAAGGTCGCCTTTATCAGAGATTCTGACAATTGTACCTTCGGGACAGTAAAACCAGCATAAAAGGCACATGGTACACTTTTCCCTGTCACGCACAGGACGGAATGTTGCCCATCCGCTTACATTATTCTCTGTAAAACTTCCGGGTCCGATTAAGCCGGCATCAGTTTTTCCCGCAACAAGCGCACCGCCGACAGGCAGTTCCTGGTGCGTTGGAAGCCACTGTTTTTTCTGCTCAAGCCGTTTAACGCCCATGCTTTTGCCTGTAACTGTCCTCTCATACGCAGTCCGTGCAGCAACAGCGTTCCTTTCCCCTATTTTTTCACCAAGCTTTTCACCAAACCGTCTTTTAATCGCAGCTTCAATCGACTCTATACTGACAATCCCCGTGACCTTTGCAAGTGCGCCAAGGATTGCGGTATTAGTTATCGGCGCTTTCAGGATTTCAAGTGCAACCGAAGTAGCATTCACCGCGCCTGTATGCACCTCCATACCAAGGTCAATATCTGTGGGTGCGTCTTTTGAGTTTATTACAACAGAACCATCGGGTTTTAAACCAGCTACGACATCAATAGTATCCAGCAGTGAATCATCAAGAACCACAACGCAGTCAGGAGTATAGACCTGCGTTTTGCTGTAAATTTTCCCGGAATCTATCCTTGTAAATGCAAGAACCGGCGCGCCCCGTCTTTCCGCCCCAAAAAAAGGGAACGCTACGGCATAATTCCCCTCAATTACAGCAGCTTCCGCAAGGGTCTGGGCTGCCATGACCGCCCCCTGTCCTCCCCTGCCGTGGAAGCGCACTTCAAACATGTGCGCTCCCCTCACTCACATGCGCCAGGGATGATTGTGTCCCTGCAATAACTGCACAGGAACCTTGGAAGACCTTTCTTTAAAATCTTAACAGGCGCAGGGTAGCCTCCTTCCCATATCGAAAGGTCATACCTTATGGCATGTTCCATACACAACCCCATACCGCATGTGATACATACGGCAACCGCCTCTTCATTCGCCCCATTTTCAGCGCATTCGTAACATTTCAACATGGCAATCACCAGTTCTCCTTTAATGCTTCATGGCAGGGCTGGCACAATATACGTTTCAGGTGCTCAACATCCTTTTCAAGCCTTACAGGGTAGTCACCTTTCCACACTGGCGTTTCTTCCCTGATGGAATGTTCCATGCATATTCCCATACCGCAGACAATACATATTGCTACTGCATCCTCATTTATTCCCTTTTTGGCGCATATATAACATTTCAAATCTTTCACTCTCCCGTTTATTCTTCGCCTGACATCAGACCTTCACTGATAAGTAAATCACTTCTAACTGCGTGGGTTTGTTTAATATCCTGACCCAATATATCCCTGATTTCCCTGACAAGTTCATTGATGACAATCCTTGAACAGGTCTCACCCCTTGTAATACCGCTGACAATAGCCATGACAGTACCTTCTGTTTGCGGGTTTTTCGGCATGACGTTTTTTGTCTTTATTCCTTCTTTTGCAAAATCCTCGAAATCAAGGGGATATTCACAGGCAATTACCGCAGGTATATCGACAAATTTCAGGATTCTCTTGGTTTTCGAGACAACGTGGGAATTGATATTTCCCATATTTATCAACACAATCTTATGTCTTGCAATCTGGTCAATTTCTTTTGCGGTTATACCGAACTTTGGTCCGTAACCTTTTGACGAGACGGATGCTCCTGTATCATCCATTGGAATTCCAGCGCCCGCTTCCAGCACGAGCACACTTACCTGTATATTTTCCCTGCGGAGTCCGTATGTTATCTCACATACAGGTTTTGTGATATGCCGCCTGCCTGGTGTCATTGCAATGGCAACAACATCAGGTCTTGCTGCTTCAGATATTGTTCCCCGCTGGGCTATACCGCCGCCGCGACCAAGTCCCATTGCTTCCCTGCAATCAACAAGTTGTGTTTCTCTTCCGAACATGTTCCAGCCTATATTCCTTATGTGGTATAAATCATTAAGGAGGGATATTTAATTGCCTGGTTCATTATCTTTTGCGTGGTACACAGCCATGTCCACCGCCGTGTCCGCTGCCATGCCCGCATCCATGTTCCCCTTTACCTTCAATCATCTTCAGGGCTTTGCGGCATGCTGCAACACCTGGCGCGCCTGATGTAATGAATACGACATTCATTGTTTCCATTATTTCTTCCATTGTAGCGCCGTGGTGAAGTGCGCTTCTCATCTGGGATTCACAGCACGACTCGCACCTCTGGGATGCCACAACCGCCAGCCCCATCAGGACTTTTACCTTTGCGGGAAGCGCCCCGTCTTCCTGTATGCCCTCCTCGCATTTCTTATAATGTGCAAAAAGCTCAGGATTCATATCCCCCATCATATTCAGGATTTCAGGAGTGAAGCCCATTTTGCTGTCGATTTTCTCTATGATTTTCTTGTGTTCCATAATCTTTCTCTCCAGATTATTCTATACCATTGTTTAACTTGTGACTTAATCCTTTTCGTGTAATTTTAAAATAGCTTTTTTTAAGCCTTCCTTGTGGCTGGTTTCATCACGCATTGTCCTCTCAAAAACCCTGTGCGCCTCCTCATGTCCTTCGAAAAGTGCGATTTGTGCAGCCTCTGCTTTCTTTTTTTCCGCCCTTATCTCGCTGTCAAGCATCATCTCAAGATTCGATTTCGTATCCCTTAACTTGCCAAGAAGTCCCGCAAACTGCGCAGCATGTACCGCCTCGTCCATGGCAACCTTTCTCAGGTAAAGTGATATTTCTTCGTGTCCTTCTTCATGTGCTTTCCTGGACATTGCAAGGTAAAGGGCTATATCACCTGATTCGGATTGTAATGTTTCTTCCATTATTTTAATAGTCTGCATGGTATCACCTACTGCTTATCCACGATTTCCTTTAATCCCTTTTCAGCCTCGCGTGCAAGGTTTGCGAGTTCATCGTATCCCGGAAGAGATGCGGCTGTACTTAATGCCACAGTTGGTTTATACAGGGAGACTTTTGTCTTTCCGTTGTCGTCATAGACTATAATCTTACACGGAAGTATCAGCCCTGCCTGCTTGTTTATCCTGAGCCCTTTGCTTGCAAGGGCGGGATTGCAAACATCCAGTATAATGTACTCATCGTATTCAAGGTTCAATTTCTCGGAAAATATTTTCTTTACATCGATGACGCCAAGCACACCCCATCCGCTGGATTTTAAGTCCGCGGTGAGTTTCTCTACTGCCTTTTTAACATTAAGGCTTGTTTCTCTTGAATAATCTATTTTCATAACCTCCACCTTAACAATAGTTAGTGTTTCAGGTATAAAAAATAATCTGCTTTCGGTTTTGCACAAAACTTATCTGGGAATACGGGCTGAATATACACAAAGGTGAAACCGTGGGCGGACAAATAATAAAACTTTTCGGGATTTCGGGAAGCCCAAGGTCGGGCTCAACCGATTATATCGTACAGGAAGCCTTGCGGTACGCTTCTGGAAAATACCATGCGGAAACTGAATATTTTTCTGTGAAAGGGAAGAAGCTCAACTTCTGCATCCATTGCGACTTCTGCATACGTGAGAAGAAAGGGTGCGTCTATAATGACGATATGAAAGAGGTGTATGATAAATTTGTGTGGGCTGATGCGCTCATAATCGGGACGCCTGTTTACCAGGGGATGGTCAGCGCCCAGACCAAGACTGTTATGGACAGGTGCAGGGCGATTGCTGCACAGAATCTTGATTTTATCAAGAACAAACCGGGTGCTGCTATTGCAGTCGGCGGGGACAGGACAGGCGGGCAGGAGCCGTCTATCCAGGCGATTCATAATTTTTACGTGATTAACTTTGCATTACCTGTGGGCGGGGGGTCATTCGGCGCAAACCTCGGAGGCGCATTATGGTCAAAGGACAGGGGTGCAGAGGGAGCGCAAGAAGACGAAGAGGGATTGAAAAGCATGCGCAAAACGGTGAACAGGTTAATGGAAACAGCCTTAATGCTTAAGAAGACTGGATGAGGTAAGAGGACGATTATTATATGACTATCAGAATCGCATGGGGAATAACAGGCTGCGGCGACTACTTGCCTGAGAGTTTCAGGATTATGAAGGATGTTACCAAGGAACATAATCTCAAGGTGGATGTTTATCTTTCCGAGGCTGGCGAGATGGTTGTTAAGTGGTACAAGCTGTTCCGTGAGCTGAAAGCCGCATTCCCGAAAACGGTTGTTGAAAAGTCGCCGAATATTCCTTTCCTTGTGGGGGAGCTGCAGACAGGGCGATATGATTTCCTGCTTATCATGCCTGCAACCTCGAATACGACGGTTAAGCTCTCAGCAGGTATTTCTGATACGCTGCTTACAAATGCGGCTGCGCAGGCTATGAAAGCGAATGTGCCTGTGTATATTTTCCCGCCTGACCAGAAACCGGGGGATATTGTTACTGAATTGCCGAATGGGAAGAAGCTTACGCTTACGATGCGGGATGTGGATATTGAGGCTGTTGAGAAGCTGAGGAGGATGCGCGGGATTACTGTGCTGGGGCATCCTGAGGAGATTCGGGGGATTGTGAGGGAATTTGTGGGGAAGA
Organism: Candidatus Methanoperedentaceae archaeon HGW-Methanoperedenaceae-1; assembly: GCA_002839545.1. Classification (GTDB taxonomy): domain Archaea; phylum Halobacteriota; class Methanosarcinia; order Methanosarcinales; family Methanoperedenaceae; genus Methanoperedens_A. Next base: position 6,636 of record PGYG01000015.1, on the reverse strand, counting down.
CAAGTTAATAACCGAAGATTTACGCCCTGAAATACTCCTCTTAAGGAAACACCAACGTATTGAGTTCGCACCAGTTCGCTGTTGGTATAATTGCACCGATTGGGGATTTCTTGATATGCGCCTGACGGTGGGAGACTTGCTTTAGGCGCTGAAGTGTAATTCATAAAATGAATACTTTTATACTCAATAACTGTGTAACTAACTGACAAGAGGAGATTAAAAATCATGAAGAATGTAGGTATTGCAATAGAAGGAGATATTTTAACAATCAAAGTGGATTCAGGGAAGACGATTATCATTGCATCAAGTGAGGGCAACCAGTCACTACCTGAACATGAAGAGATTAAAATCGGGTTGAATGTTTATAAGAAGAAATAGATGATATTTGTCAATGAATCTATTTTTTTTAAGCTCAATAAAATAAGATGGTGGTAAATTGCCAGTGAAAAAATCTAAATCCAATCAAGAGGGAGTTAAACAATATATCCATGAAGAACAAAAAAGAGTGAATAACCCTCCTGTCGGCTTAGTTACAGCAGAAACAGACCATCTGAATGGAAAGAAAACTTATCAGTTTGACCCTCATCTTGACCCACAGCTTCAATGGGCTGGAAAAGCGGAAGGAGTAAGCTTTGATGTTGATACTGTTTCTTTGCATGTCCATGAAAGAATAGACCCTTTGACGATTATTGAAGGTGTAAAGAAGAAAGAATTGCAGGAACAGCAGACTTTATTCCACTATTTTGAGACTAAGGAAAATAATCCTCCAATACGAGAGGCTATTGAATTCTATAAACATTCACAGGGCTGGTCTAACAGATTGATTGCAGGGGATTCCCTGCTTGTGATGAATTCGCTTCTGGAAAAAGAGGGCATGGCTGGCAAGGTTCAGATGATTTACATTGACCCGCCTTATGGAATTAAGTACGGCTCAAATTTCCAGCCTTTTGTGAATAAAAGAGATGTTAAAGACGGCAAAGACGAGGATTTGACGCAGGAGCCTGAGATGATTAAGGCTTTCAGGGATACTTGGGAGCTTGGGATTCATTCGTATTTGACTTATTTGAGAAACAGGATGCTTCTGGCGCGGGAGTTGTTAACAGAGAGCGGGAGTGTGTTTGTGCAGATCAGCGATGAGAATGTGCATCATGTAAGGGAGTTGATGGATGAGGTGTTTGATTGCAAAAATTTCGTCAGTTTAATTATTTTCAAAACAACAGGAGGTTTTGACACCTCTACTTTATCCAGAGTTGGTGATTATTTGATTTGGTATGCCAAGGATATCGAGAAAATAAAATTTCGAAAACTATTTGAAGAATATAAGCCGGAGGTTGGGGAAGTTGGATATAATTGGATCATATTCTCTGATGGGACTTCAAGAGGATTAACTGCTGAAGAAAAAAGAAATCCATCTTTAATTCCAAAAGAGGGAAAAGTTTACAAAGCAACCAGTATTAAATCTCAAGGTGCAACAAATACGCCACAGGAATTTATTTATAAAGATAAAAAATACCTGTCGGGCAACTCTCATCACTGGAAAACTTCTGTTGAAGGATTAAATAATCTGGCAAGAAATAATCGTATTCATGTTGCTGAAAATAGCATTCAATATATTCGCTTCAACGATGATTTTCCATATAAACAATTTACAAATATTTGGCTCGATACAGGCACGGGTTCATTCGGTGAAGATAAAAAATATGTTGTGGAAACTCAGCCAAAGGTTATTGCCAAATGTCTTCTCATGACCACTGACCCCGGCGATTTGGTGCTGGACATCACCTGCGGTAGCGGTACTACAGCATTCGTAGCTGAAAAATGGGGCAGGCGCTGGATAACCTGCGATACATCAAGAGTCTCTATAACCTTGGCAAAGCAGAGATTAATGACTTCTATTTTTGATTATTATGAATTGGCGCATCCAAAAGAAGGAGTTTCTTCCGGTTTCAACTATAACACCGTTCCACACATCACTTTAAAATCAATCGCAAACAACGAGCCTCCCGCGCAGGAAACCCTTTATGACCAGCCAAATATCGACAGAACCAGAAAAAGAGTAACAGGACCATTCACCTTAGAAGCTGTCCCCTCCCAGAGAGTAAGAAGCTTTGAAGATATTGATATTGAGACAAAGCAGGAAGCAGACATTACAATTGCCCGTTCTGGAGAGACATTAAAGCAGAACGAATGGATTGACAAGATGCTTTCAGCCGGGATTAGAGGAAAAGGTGGGCAGATTATGAAATTTGTCAGAATTGAGCCTTTGCCTGCTACAAGATGGATTCACGCTGAGGCAGAAACAAAAGATGGACAAAAAGTAGTTATTTCTTTTGGTCCTGAATATGCTCCGTTAGAGCAAAGGCAGGTAGAATTGGCAATTGAGGAATCCCAGACGTTAGTGCCAATGCCAAAAATAGTAATTTTTGCATCATTCCAATTCGATCCTGAAGCTGCAAAAGATATTGATGAATTGAAATGGGGAGGAGTTACAGTATTAAAGGCTCAAATGGATACCGATATTCTGACTGAAGACCTGAAGAAAAAACCAAGAGATTCTCCTTCATTCTGGCTGGTCGGACAGCCCGATATTGAATTAAAGAAACAGGGAAGCAAATATGCCGTTGTGGTCAATGGCTTTGACTATTACAACACAAAAACAGGAGAGATTGAATCCGGGGATGTTTCAAAAATAGCAATGTGGGAATTGGACACAGATTACGATGGAAGAAGCCTTTATCCAAGACAGGTATTCTTCCCGATGGCAGGCGCAAAAGAAGGCTGGAGCAGATTGGCAAAGAACCTCAAAGCCCAGATTGACGAGGAATTAATCGAAAAATATAGGGGCAATGGCTCTTTACCCTTTAAATTAGGAGCCAATAAGCAAATAGCCGTAAAAATCATTGACGACAGGGGCATCGAATCCCTGAAAATCATAAAGGTCAGAGAATGAAGACAACAGACCATCTAATAATAAACAGCCCGTATGAAATGCCTGAACAGCACCTCAAATACATAAGGGAAATCAGAAGATTTGAACTGATTGATGGAAGAAGACCTGCTGGTTATGTTGTCGCTTCCGAAGCTTCCGAAAGTTTTGACGACCCCGGAATTGTTATCGAACTGCCTTTAGTCAATCAAATCAGGGAAAGAGTTGATAAGTGGCGGGACGCAGGCTATCCCGGAATTACAAGCATAACAAAAGAACTACTGGAACACTGGAAAGCTCCTGATAGGGAGATGAAGTTGTTTTTCTGTCAGTTGGAGGCTATCGAAACCTTAATCTGGTTTGTCGAAGCCCCTGAAAGCGAGAAACAGGGAATCGAAATTACCGGAGACGGAAGTCCATTTCAAAGATTATGCTCAAAAATGGCAACAGGTTCTGGAAAAACAATCGTTATGGCTATGCTCATTGCATGGCAGATGATAAATAAGGTTACTTATCCGAAAGAGACAAAATTCTCAAAAAATGTTCTTGTTATTGCTCCCGGACTAACTGTAAAAAGCAGGTTGCAGGTATTGTATCCTTCAAATGAAAAAAACTACTATCAGGAGTTTGATATTGTCCCTTCTGATATGTTTGACAAACTAAGGCGGGGCGCAATAAAAGTAATAAACTGGCATGCTCTGGCTTGGGATACAGAACAACAGCTTAATAGAAAAAAAAGCGTGGACAAAAGAGGGGTTAAAAGTGATGAAGCTTATGTCCGGGAAGTTCTTGGAGAGATGGCTAATGCCAAGAATTTCATCGTAATAAATGACGAGGCGCATCACGCATGGAGATTAAATCCTGAAGCTGTTGGAAAGTATAAACGTGAAAGGGACTTGAAAGACAGCGCCGAAGAAGCAACCATCTGGATTGGCGGGCTTGACAGAATCAACAATACAAGAGGAATTGTAAGATGTTACGATTTCTCAGCGACACCATATTATCCTTCTGGTAAAAAAGTAACAGAAGAGGTTTTGTTTGGCTGGATTGTGAGCGATTTTGGATTGAATGATGCTATTGAATCCGGGTTGGTTAAAACTCCAAGAGTTGTAATCCGGGACGATGGAAGATTAACAAAGAAAATGAAGTCAAGATTTTATCATATTTACAACGACCCTGAAGTAAAACCAGATCTTAGCAGGCAAGCGGAACCACACGAACCTTTACCAGACCTCGTAACTATTGCGTATTATCATCTTGGTCTGGATTGGCTGGAAACTTTAAAGAGATGGAACGGAAAAGTTGAGACTCCCCCAGTAATGATTACTGTATGTAACAGGACAGAGACAGCCGCACGACTTGAAAATGCATTTAATCACGGAAAAATCATAATTGATGAATTGAAAAATCCTGAAAAGACGTTAAGAATAGACTCGAAAGTTTTAGACGAAGCTGAAAGTAAAGAAGAAGCGTCTGGGGTTGCAGAAGAAAACAATGAAGAAGAAAAGAAATTATCAAAAAAAGACCAAGCTGAAAGATTAAGACGGCAGGTTGACACCGTTGGAAAAGTCGGGGAACCGGGAGAAAAAATCCAGAATATTATCTCTGTCGGCATGCTGTCAGAAGGGTGGGATGCTAAAACTGTAACGCACATTATGGGATTAAGGGCTTTTTCCAGTCAGCTTCTCTGCGAACAGGTTGTAGGCAGAGGATTACGGAGAACATCTTATGATATAACTCCCGAAACAGGGCTTTTTGAGGCTGAATATGTGAATATTTTTGGAATCCCTTTCACATTTTTGCCACATGAGGGGGGCGAAGATACTCCCCCACCTCCACCAAAACCAAAAACAAGAATATTTGTGGATGAAAATAAGAAAGAATTTGAAATCACATGGCCGAATGTTATAAGAATAAATCATATTTATAAGCCTAAGTTGTCCTTGGATATTTCAAAGGTAAGAAGAATTGAATTAAGACCGGAAGATACGCCCCTAAGGACTGAATTAGCTCCATTTATTGAAGGCAAGCCAGATGTTACAAAACTAAGATTGTACGACATTAATTTAGCTGACGAGCAAGTCGAGAAAGTACTTACGGTTTTAAGAAAACAAAGATTGATTTTTGAAATTTCAAGAGATATTTATGAGCAAGTAAAGCCAACGTGGACAGGAAATAAAGAACATTTGCTCATACAGGTAGTCAAAATTGTTGAAGAGTTTATTGATTCTAACAGGATGATAATCAAAAGCAAAAGTTATCAGGAAGACCTGAAAAAAAGACTGCTAATACTTCTTAACATGAATAAAATTGTCCAGCATATATTTAATGCAATACGATTTGAAAACACACAAGACTTGGTTCCGATATTTGATAAAGAAATGCCTATCAAATCAACTTCAAAAATGATTACATGGTACACAAGCAAACCATGTGAAATCATAAATCATTCACATATTAGCCATGTGGTTTTTGATAGTTCTTGGGAAGCGTCAGAAGCCTTCGAGCTTGATAGAAATACGGACGTTATATCTTGGGCTAAAAATGACCATCTTGGTTTTATAATTAATTATGTTTATAGGGGAGTCATTCATAAGTATTATCCTGATTTTTTAATAAGATTAAATAATGGAAAAATGTTGATTTTAGAAGTCAAAGGAAAAGATGACCAGCAAAATAAAACAAAAAGAAAATATCTGGATGAATGGGTAAACGCTGTAAATTCCGATGGCAGATTTGGTAAATGGTGCTGGGATGTTTCATTCAGAACATCAGACCTAAAGGATATAATTATAAAACACTCAAAAGAATAAGCCTGTTCAAGACAATGCCACAATCTTTTCAAATAATACATAATATTATACTGAATAAAAAACCCTTGAAAACCAAATAGACCAGCTCGTCTACAAACTCTACGACCTGACCCCCGAAGAGATAGCTATTGTCGAGGGGTTCAATGAGGGGGAATGATATGGATTCGGAAAAATCATTGAAAGTCTTCCATGACAAGAAAATAAGAACGTGTAACCATGAAGGCGGAAGGTAAAAACCAATGTCTCAGAAAAAACACTGTGCTGTTTGAGGGGGGAAGGGATGTTTTTCAATCACAGGCTCATTCATAGAAAATGTCTTCAGATTGCAAGGGCTATATGGTATAAATTATGACATAGATGATAAAGGGACAGAGATGACAAAAATAACAAAAGGACAGAGATGACAAAAATGACAGGAAATCCATTTTATGCCAGGGGACCCGTAGAGCCGCAGTATTTCGCGAACCGGGGAGAGTTGCTTCAATTCTTCGTTCAAAATGTTGAAGATGCTGCACAAAATAAGAATACGAAGCCAGACAACATCACAATACTTGGAAACTGGGGCATTGGCAAGACTTCAACACTTTTGAAATTCCAGGATATACTCCATAATGACAAAAAAGACTCAATAAATGTTTTCTCGGTCTTATTTCCATTGAAACCTTCAGTATGCGAAAGCCCTGATGTCTTCACTTCCTCCCTTCTGGATGCAATATCAAAACAGTATTCCATCTCAATACCACTCAAAGATAGAATTGGGTCTGTAATTAAAGACGAAGCAAAAATCTGGGAGCAATGGAAACTTGAAAGCATTTCATTGTCCCCTGAATTGCGGCGAAAATCAAGGAAGCTTGATCTTGTTGATGCATTGACAAGACTCTGGAGTAAACTGGAAAA
>PGYG01000099.1:3440-6263 GCA_002839545.1 Candidatus Methanoperedentaceae archaeon HGW-Methanoperedenaceae-1 | reverse complement strand
GCGAGTATTATACTCACGCCGTCATTTAATACGGCTTCTGCCTGAAGCGTATTGCTGACTTTTGTGTTTACCCGTATGTTCTTTATAATCGGTGTTATCACAGTCGGTCCTGTTGCGGAAATCAGGGCGCCGAACAGGAGGGCTATGTTGAAAGGCAGACCGATAAGATAATAAACTGCAACCGATGAGAGTACTGCTGTGATAATAACCCCGATAGTTACGAGGTTTAATATACTCTGGTGGATTTTTCGTATCTGCCTGAGATTTATGTCAAGCCCGCCTTCGAATACGATGATGGCAACCGAGAGACCGACTATGAGTTCTATCCCGTTCCCGAATCTTTCAGGCTCGACAAGTCCTGTTATTTCAGGCCCGAGGATGATGCCTGCCGCGAGCAGGAAAACAATGGCGGGAATCCTGAGTGTACTTCCGAGCATGTGTGCAAGTATGCCTATTATCATTACACCCACGAAGGATGTCAGCAGGTAAACAGTATCACTCATTCAGTACCCTCTTATTTTTATTATAATTGGTAATGTGCCGGGTGATAGATTAATGTTGTTGTGATGTGGGGGCGAGGGGATGGAGTAAGAATAAAGTAAAATCATGAATTGAGTTATATTTATGTAATTGGAAGATTAACTATTAATTATGTCTGAGGCAATTGACTCGAATGAAATTAGGTATGAATTAAGGGCAATCAGGGAAGACCTTGATTTTATTAAGAGCCATATGGTAGATGTTGATTCTATTTTAACGGAAGAGGATTACATTTCTTTGCAGGAATACAGGAAAGAAAAGGAGTCTGGAACTCTTACTTCTCATGAGGCGCTTAAGAAAGAATTGGGAATATAATGTTTGACATTAAATATTCTAAGCAGGCTGTCAAATTTTTGAAGTCTCTCGACAAGAATCTTGTTTCGAGAATCCTCGCAAAGATTGAAACATTAAGGGATGAGCCAATCCAACATGATTCTAAAAGGGTTGAAGGGTATAACGAAAAATTATTCAGGGTTAGGGTCGGGGATTATAGAATATTATATGAAGTTTGTCATAAAGTAAATGTAATAAGCATTGTCAAGATAGACAAACGTTCAAAAGCTTATTGATAATTTGCGCCTGATGGGTTAATGTTGTTGTGGGGATACTTCTGGATTACTCCTTCACCCTCGAACCACCAGACGGCAAGAACCCCGCAATCTTATCCACAGGCGCAATCACCTGAATCATCTTCCTGTCCCCGTACTTCTCACTCATCATCCTGTAAATCTTCTTGGCAATGTCATTCTGGTTAAACTCACCCTGCTCGACCTCAATCACATACACAGCCCTTTTCCTGACCGCACTTAAAGGTCCGCCTATCAGTTTCTCAGTTTCCTTCAATGACTCGATACCAAGCGCCACAGACGGTCTGACATCCTTGAAAAAGTTGCGCTTTCCCCTGATTACAAAAGCACCCTTTGCCACATACTCCCCGGATTCTGCCGTTTTTGAAACCTGCTCAGGATTCACCCAGTAACAGTCACCGCTTGCCTGACCCGATTTCCATACGCCTGAATACGAAACCGCAAACTGCGCCGCCTCTTCAAGCGTAGTATCAGGCACTTCCTTTCCTTCCGTCTTTACTACGACAGCAGGCGAGCCTGAAACCTGCGTGTGGAAGAATATATCGCGCTTCTCAAGGTATTTACTCACAATATCCTCGTTATCCTGTGCATCCTTTCCCCCGATTACAAGGAAGCCGTCTGATGAATAAAACCACCTGAACTGCTCGTACCATTTCGGCTTGTGGGCTTTGTAGGTTTTTTTCCTGACTTCGGGAACCTGTTCTTTTTCAGACAATTCCTTTGTCTTTCCAATGGCAACCTGTGCGCCTTTTATCTTGGATGCCAGTTTCTTTGCCCTGTCGTAATAAACCTGTGAGTTCTGGGGTAATGTCAGCCTGATGTCCAGCTCGACATCCTGCCCGTCCAGTGTAACTGTGATTATTCCCTTTGCGGGAACTATGGAGCGTATCGCTTTTGCCTCGGCAACATCGGAATTTTTCAGGGTGCTTGATATATCATCCCATGAATATCCCTTCTCCCTTGCAGCTTTTATGGTATTCAGGATGCCGTCACATGTCTGGTAGTGTGCATAAATAAGCTCACCCTTTATGATGAGTTTTTTCTCGTCTTCCCTGAACTTCTGGAGTGTTGCTACCTGTTTTTGCAGCCGGTACTCAAGCAAACCTGGTTTTTCTTTTTTCGTTTCCTCTATTTTTTCCTGTTTTTTGGCATCTTCCTTCTTGCTGAAATACTCATCAAGCGCCTCGTTGAATGTCCCAAAACTCCTTTTCTCGTTTTTCCCGTATTGCGTTAGCTCAATTGGAAGGACATCTTCCTCTTTCCCGTTCTTGAGAACGATATGGGGTTTTAATTCAGTGCTTAACGGTTTGAAAACTTCCTGCAATGACGCAAGAAGAGGTGTTACATCAGTTAACTGCGATGCAGGTGTTTTTTTATCGATGCCCGCCCTCAGGCAGATTTCTTCAGCATACTGCCCCCCGACATTCATCCGGGTCGCCATTGTCCTGACAATATCAGCATCCGAATGGCTGAACATTTCCACAAGTTCCTCCCGGCTGGCAGTAACAGGGCTTACCTGGGGCTGCGGAAGCTCGTATATCTCCCCGCGCCGTACCTTCCTGTCTTTGTAGCTTATGGATTTTAAGGGCAGGATTATGCGTTTTTCAGCATCAAGAAGCACCACATTCCCTCTTGCAAAAAGTTCGGCAATGAGTATTGTCTCGTCCTCACCGCGCCTTATGTGAATCTCGATTAT
>PGYG01000099.1:0-3392 GCA_002839545.1 Candidatus Methanoperedentaceae archaeon HGW-Methanoperedenaceae-1 | reverse complement strand
GTCTGCGGGTATTTCGTAATATGCATGCGCCGTCCAGCCTCGATTATAAGGTTTGTCCGCCCCTCGCCGAATATATGAAGTCCTATCCTCATCTCGTCTGGTGAGTGCTGGTAAATCTTGCCGATTTTTGAATCATTAAGGCGCGGGCGCAGTTCCGTTACAATAGCGGCAACGTCCACGCTTGACATTTCCTGTTTCATGGGTATGGCGCTATATTGGAGGGATGTTAATTTAAGTTATCCATGTATGGCGCCGTAAATTATAGAAGTATGAGGCGCATGATATATGTTTAAGATACACATGTGTGAAACAGCCGATTGATGATATAGAATCAGTGGGCTTATAGATGAATTTGTGTAAGAATTTGGTTTAAACACCACTAATTTTTGATTCTTTCTTTTATTTTTCTAAGTATGCCATATTTAATTTCTAATAGTATAGCAATTATAGATAAAATCCCTACGCCTACCCAATTCGCAAATACGTTAAATACATCAGACCCGAAATCACTCATTCTGTGCCCCCATGTGTTTTCTTCAGCTTCCTCTTTCATATTCTCAGAGATTATGCTAAAATTGATATATCGATATCTTACGCTTTGATTATATTCAATAATAATTTGTTCTCTACCATCCTTTGTCCTCTGAAGAATAGCATCATGAGGCATTTTGATAAAAGAATATTGTGAAGGCAATATTACTTCATATATCTGTTTATAATCAGATATGTCGCCAATTGGATAAAACTTGTAAATACTATAGTTCCAAGTGTAAGAGTTTATTTTTTCAATAGATTCCGAGATGTTTTGAGAATACTCTAATTCAACGTTTATAGCATCTGATTTATTAATGATAAACAAAATACCTAATTTGTTTTTTGGAGCTTTGATTGAGTAATATTTCCCCTCTTCCAAAGATAAATCTGGTTTCAACTCCCACGGACCATTTAATTTTATTCCATCTACCTTCATATTATGTATGAAAGTATCTGATGATGTATCCAATACCAATGGAATGGGTATTTTAGGTTTTAACGGTTCTCTATTGTCTGTTCTTATTATCTCTACTTTATTCGGGGCTTCATTTTCATTAACTGGAGGAGAGAGTTCCATTAATTCTTTAGAATGGTATTTTCTAGACTCTGGTTTAACAATCAAAATCTGATTTCCAGAGCTAATTAATTTAGAAGGTTGTGTTTCATTTCTTACCACCCCTATTGAAGCAATGGGTGTTTTAAAATCAGAATAGTTCCAATAAATTATTGTTTTGTTTGGCAAATAAGAAATTTCAGGCTCTTTTAAATACGATATTGTAAAAATATAACGGTCAATATTGAGAAGTTCTATTTTATTTTCATAATTATTTATATTCAAATATTGTACTTTTCGGGGATTGGCCATGAATAAGTTTAAATTTTCCGACTCATACAAACCCACATCTGGAGAGGAAATTACCATGTTGGGAAATGGTTTAATCAGCATTAATTTTTCACTATCATTTGCAATAATTGTGCTATTCCAACTTCTATTAGCCAAAACCCCAAACGTAACTCCGACCTCTGATGTTTCATTAAATTGTTTTTCGGCTTTTTCAGGGTCGTCAAAATACATCATCGAGGAAACTGGATAATCGAAGTCTTTATAATAATCTGTTTTAATTTTCACATCACTATTTTCAATAAATATTACAGATTTTTCCTTATATAAGTTTACGTTTAATAACTCCAACGGGGTAAACTCAGTTACCTTCAATTCAAGTTCTAATCTTCCTTCTTTGTTAACATTTCTCCCAATAATGGATAATACAACAGAATTGTTTTGCTTACTAACAATATACTCAAAAGGGTATGGTAACTTAGAAAAAAGTATTGACTTATTTTCCCCATATATTAATAAAGATGAGTTTCCAGCACTTATATTTTCAATACCAACACTAATACCCTCATCAACAATATCCATATATAGTGGCCATTCCCCTAAATCAAATGAAAACGGAATTATCAGTTCAACATTGTTCTTAATATTGTAATTTATGGTAAATTTTAAGATGTTTAATTCTCTATTATCAATTGGCATCCCTTTCCTTCCGAAAAAAACATAAGTAAAATTTGTATTTATATCTCCAAGAATGACCTTTCCACTTATAGGAAATACAGGAGTCATTTGAGGGTCTTCATAAAAAATAATTCTTCCACATGTTATGGAGTTTTCTGATTTTAAATAACAACCTTCTAAATTAGTTATCAGTGGTGTGTTATTGAGTTCAAAAACGGGTTTGTTTTCTTTATTGTATGATGTTTGATAAGCTTGAGCTAATGGCATTGTGAATATAAAAATAATTGTAACCAGGATTATTTTAAAGCCACTCATATCTATCCTCTGATGAAATTTATTCTGTATAATCTTTTCTAAAAAGACAAAAGTATAACTTAGATTGCTATATACACATCCACGAATTTTTCTTATATGACAGACGTCTAAAATTGTTATATTGTTTATTTTGAGCTAAATTTCAAATAAAACAATCAATTCCCAAGCCTCACAAGCAGCGGGTCTTTTACACCTGCATTCTCAAAAGCACGTTCGCGCCTGAGGCATGACTCGCAAACGCCGCATGGTTTCTCCTTTCCTTCATAACATGACCACGACCACTCCATTGGCGCATCAATCCCTATGCCTTTTTTGACAATTTCTGTCTTGTCAAGTGAAATAAGGGGCGCATAAACCCGCGGTTGTGACAGTGTTCCGAGTTTTAGCGTTTCGTTGAACCTTTCCACGAACTCATTTGTGTTATCTGGAAACGTTGCTGCTTCCTCGGCATCAAATCCCGCAACTATCACGTCGTATTTGTAGTTTTCAGCAATTGCTGCTGCAATTGATAGAAAAACAATATTTCGCGCAGGAACCCAGACCTTTTCAGCCGAATACTTCGCAATATTTTTATTATCAAGGTCACCAGATGATATTTTCGGCAATTCCTCGCCGTTTGTAAGTGCGCCGCGAAACGTACCGTACCACGGCAGCTCAATAACAATGTGCCCGACATGGAAATGCTCACATATCGTTTTTGCGTATTCAATCTCGCGCTCACGCGCCCTCTGCCCGTAATCAAAGGTAACGCAAAGCGTCTCATCGCACCTGCTGTATGCTTCCTTGAAAGCAACTGTAGAATCCAGACCGGAAGATAGCAAAACAATTGATTTCATTTATTTATCGGCAGCTCCGGTAAATTTTAGAACAAGTCATGTATTTTTTAACACCAAATTCTTCTGATAATCCCAATCATAACTTTTATCCATTATAAAACTAATCCCCGAACCATGGCAACAGTGATGGAATTATACCAGCTTTTACCGAAAACCAACTGCAAGAAATGCGGCGAATCCACATGCAT
>PGYG01000014.1:23076-31778 GCA_002839545.1 Candidatus Methanoperedentaceae archaeon HGW-Methanoperedenaceae-1 | reverse complement strand
TTTCTCTTTTTCAGACGCACATTTTTTCTTTAATTTCCTGAGACGGACGAATAGGAAAACAGCGATTACAATCAATACAATATTCGCGATTAAAAACAACAGTGCTTCATTTGATAGGTCAATTCCTGCTAGCATACTACCTCCGGATAAAATATCCTCTATCAATCATTATCATTATCATATTTAATATTTTGGATGAAATTTATATTAAACCTTCCCACTTGCTGGCTGTAGAGGTCATCTCCTCAATCCCCCAGCCAAGGAAATCCTTGATGATAATATAAGCCATTTCAGGAGGTATCGCCCCGGCTTCCGTGCATATCAGGTCAATATACTCTCGCGGCGTAACATCGAATGCAGGGTTTTTCACGCTAACACCCTGGAATTCGGCATGTTTCTCCGCACTTATGACCTCGGAAGCATCACGCTCCTCAATCTCCACAAGCTCGCCTAATATCGTTCGCGGGCTGAACTTGTAGGTCTCAGCAGCAACAATAACATTCGTCCTGGCTTCACTGGCTGCAAGTGCAAGCTGTGACGTCCCGATTTTATTGATTACCGAACCGTTTGCAGTAACAGCATCCGCCCCGACCACAACAAGGTCAACATCCTTCATGAAATAGCGCACCGCAGAATCCACAATCAACGACGTTTTTATCCCAAGCCCATCAAGCTGTTTCACTGTCAGGTGCCCCTGCATCCTCGGTCTTGATTCCGTAGCAATGACATTAATATCCTTACCCTGCGCATGCGCTTCTGCAATGATTGAAATGGCTGCTGATGAATTGCAATGTGTCATTATTGTGTCCCCGTCACGTACACGCCGCGCGCCGATTTCCCCTATTCTTTTAACCGCATTTTCTGAATTCATTATGAACCCGTCGGCAAGTTTCACCACATCTGCCCTTGCTTCCTCAACTGTATCGCCCCCATACCGCATCACAGCCCTGACAGCATTCGGAAGTGATACGGCAGTCGGGCGCGTGCCGGCAAGAAGCTTTGCCGCATTTTTCATTTTTTCATTAAATACTGGAATATCATCGACACTAAGGCGCATGGCATAATCCCGCAATTCAGCCGCAGCCGCCCTTGCAATGCGTCCTGCGCCGCGTATTTCCATTGAGCGTATCTTTCCTGCCGTTTCTTCAAGCTGTTTCATTGTCCCTCCAGGATATTATGTATTAATTCCATATTCACATGTGTTTCAATAAACATTGCCAGTTCATCTATGCCATCACCATCATCCCGTTTTTTGTGGTTATATGTAATGCCGCGGCGTTTGTATAAATAACCAAGGAACGAGCGCCTCACATTTTCGTTATCAAACAAGCCGTGAAGATACGTCCCGAACACAAGCCCGTCCATGCTGACACACCCGTCATCCCCGAATACATAATTGCTTGATGTGGTCTTGCCCATGTGGATTTCATACCCTTTTACTTTTTCACCTTTTATGGAACCAAGTAAACCGTTATCTGCCGTAACTGTTTTCTCAACCTGTTTCGTTTCTTTTTCATATTTCCCGAATACTGTGGAGACATCAAGAAGACCAAGACCCGAAACTGAGACAGCTCCGCCCGTGCCTTCTATCCCGCTGTCTGTAATTGCGGTGCCAAGCATCTGGTAACCCCCGCATATCCCGATTACAGGCGTTCCTTTTTGAGCCGCATCGAGGATTGCCCTGTCCATCCCCATTGATTTTAACTCCTTCAAATCGTCAATTGTATTTTTCGTGCCGGGCAAAATTATGGCATCAGGTTCGCCAAGTTCATCACCCGGTTCAACATAGCGCACGTCTGCCTCATGTTCAAGAGGTTCAAAATCCGTGAAGTTGGAAATATGCGAAAAACGCACCACTGCAATCCTGACCGCATGGTTATTCTTGAGCTTATCTTTTATGGAAACCGAATCCTCAGACGGGACATTCATGCATGTATATGGCACTACCCCGATAACAGGAAGCCCTGTTAGCCCCTCAATCTGTTTTATTCCGGGTTCAAGCAATTTGATGTCTCCCCTGAACTTGTTTATTATAATCCCCTGACATCTGCCGGGAGCAGTTCCAGTGTCCCGTATATACTTGCAAAAACCCCGCCGCGTTCAATATCCCCCACAAGTATAATATCAGGTTTAACCAGCCTTGCTGTCCCAATATTTACAATATCCCTGTGGTAAAGGTTAATCTCGGCTGCGCCTCCTGCGCCTTCTATTACAATAAGTTCATGTGCCGCTGCAAGCCGATTATAGGCTTCCCCGACAACCGCCATCATCTCATCGATTGAATCGTAGTACTCGCCTGCCTCTTTATCGGCATATGGTTTCCCAAGAATTATAACCTGTGACAGGTGGTCGCCTTTTGGTTTCAGGAGTACGGGATTCATATCGGCAGTCGGCTCAACTCCTGCGGCTTTTGCCTGGATTGCCTGGGCGATACCTATCTCCTTACCATCGCGGGTTATCCATGAGTTAAGACTCATGTTCTGGGCTTTAAACGGGGCAACGCTGTATTTTTGTGAAAGCAGCCTGCAAAGTGCTGTCACGATAATGCTTTTTCCGACATGGGACGCAGTCCCGACAACCATGAGGTTCTTTACCATTAATGCCTCCTTTCCTGCCAGTTCCTGTAACTTATACATATATACGCAAGGAATACAAAAAACATCGCGCCTGTCCCGGCACTGTCTGTGATATAACCGTATGCTGTTTCCCATCCCGCTGCGTAATCCGTGAAACCATAATCAAATGTCCATAATAACTCATTTCCCTTGCTTAACTGGAGACTTGCATCAACAAATGCCATTTCATTATAAAAAGGATAAAAAAGCACCACTCCGCCCTGGAACATATCCAGTAAAACATGTGAAGCAAGATATGCTGATGCAATCATGAACAAAGTTTTTTTCTCTTTGATGAACAGGACTGGAATAAGGACAATAAGCGGAAGGAAAATATTATGCAGAAGCGCCCTGTGCTGAGCCAGAAGTGTGTCAAGATCAGGCAATACTGCAAACGGCAGCAGTAAAAGTATGTATTTGTGGTTTTCTTTCCTGCTGGCAATTAACAACGCAAGCAGCGGGACAATTAAGTGGATAGACCAGTTCGGCATCAGGTTATTTATTCTACCCTGTCCACACGTGTAACACGCAATAAAGCATTGAGGGGTACACCTGACACGTCTTCCATTCCTTTTTTATCAATTATCACGGCTATGGAAACGGGGTGTGCTCCCAGCTCCTCAAGCATGGCTACAGCTTCTTTAAGGGTCGAACCTGATGTGACAACATCATCAACAAGGACACAGTTTTTTCCTTTAACATTAGCGAAATTCTGGCTGATGGTACCTTTTGTTTCCTTTGATTCGTTTTCCCATTTCTGTTTATTTGGATGGTATGTGGAAAATTCACAGCCGAGTTCTTCACCAATCAGGCTGGCAAGAGGTATCCCGCTGAGTGCAACACCTATCACAACATCCACATGCTGTCCTGTATTTCCCAGGCTTTCAAGAATCAGGTCTGTCATGGTACTTGCCATTAACCTCTGCCTGTATGAACTCCTGCCTATATTGCTCCAGTCAACATAGATATCCTTAGGTGCCGGGGCAGCCTCGCCTTTTTCTTCTTTTTTAGAATGGAGTAAAAGCCATGAGGCAGTCTCACGTGACACGTTCAGTTCATCGGCAATCTGGCCTGGTAACAGCCCGCTTGCCTGGAGTTCAACAGCTTTTTTTGTAAGCTCATCAATTGTTTTCATAAAATGTCACCGGGAATAATATAATGGTAATAGTACTTTTTCTTTGTATTTAATACGTTCTTTGTTTTGCCGGCTGCAACCATGGTATTGCCCTATAGGAGTTGTTTTATAATGTAGAGAATTACAATAACTATTAGGAAAAAACCCAGTTGTACTAAGCTTACCACATCTAATTTATGTATGATGTCAAGTTTATAAAATATAAAAACAAACATAAGCAGACCAAGTATTTTTAAGAGAAGGTTTCTAAAATACCCCATGTGCATACTCCGTTTTGTATTTTATCGTGTGCCTTTATAATTCTTCCTATTATTTACGGATTATTTGTTTTTGCGAACCCTGTTTGTCCTCCTTTTATTCATAGGAGAGCCGCAAACAGGACACTCATCCCCTTGCGGAAACCTGCGTTTGCATCCCATACATTGTTTTTCCCAGGTGAGGATGTCTTTTATTATCCTCTGCCCGGCAGGCATGACCTTTATCCCGAGCTGGAGCGCCGTGTTCTGGACAGCAAAATCGTCTGTAACAAGAGTTGTTTCCTCGCGTGCCGAGTATTCCAGCGCTTTTGCAAGAAGCTCGATGTCAGTTGCAGATAATTCCTCACTGTCTCTTGTGGCAAGGGCTTTATCACGAACCTTCTTTATAAAAACAGATGTAGGCGGTTCAACTCTCACGTCCATTAATTCCATGCTAGTCCGGGCATTTTCATCCCGCAGTTCCCCGACTACAGACGGGACAGTAATGAAGTTTCCCTCAAGTCTTTTCCCGATAATAAAAAGGGAAGCGTCAGCGATATATTTCATCTGGTGAAAATTTTTCCCTTAACAATAATTATTTCGAATCAAGCTCGTTCCCGTATGCGGATTTTGGCATCACTGCCGTTGCTATTGCCGCAGCAATCAATGCCTTGTAAATATCAGCGCCAATGAAAGGAAGCGCCCCGAGTTCAATTGCTTTCTGTGCCCCGACACCCAGTACAAGGGATAACTGGATAACGCCGAAAAGATAAATCACAGCAACCCCGGCTGCCATCAGGACAAACATGCTCCTGAAACTGCGCGCACTAACGTACCTGTCAGTAAACCAGCCGATTAGCATTGCAGCCGCGATAAAACCGATAATATATCCGCCTGTCACGCCGGTCAGGATGCCTGCTCCGCCTGTCATGCCTGCAAACCACGGGACGCCTGCTGCGCCTATGCCTGCGTAGAAGCCCTGGCTGAGTCCGCCGTACCATTTCCCAAGTATTACGCCGCTCAGGAGTACGGCAAATACCTGCCCTGTAACAGGAACAGGTGTGAACGGAAGATAAAACCGGAATTGAGCCAGCAGTCCTGTCAGGCATGCAAACCCGATTGCAAGTACAACCTTTTGTGCCAGTGTTGATTCAAAGCGCCATTTGAAAAAATTAAATGTTGCAGATTCGTATCTTGAGAGAATATCTTCCAGTTCATTCCTTAATTCGGACATGTGATTCACCTATTGTAAACTTCCCGTTTCAATTAGGTTGACGGGATATATATTTTGTTACGTGACTTCACAACCGCCATCCAAAAGCTGTTAAATACTAACAAGCCTGTAATAAAATACGGGAGAATTATATGGAAATCACATCTGTAAATATTAAGGTGCCGCCTGAAACAAACCTTATTCCAGGACAGGCGCATTTCATAAAAACCGTTGAGGTTATAATAACAATAACAGGACATGGCGGCGCGATTCCCGACATGGTGGACGGGGTGAGCCCTGCCGGGATTGAAACCGGAAAGGATGTTGAAGTGCGAAAAAAATTCCTGGGGACTATCGGGTACAAGAGATAATGGCAAGAGATTACATTAAAGTCAGGGTTCCTGCCACATCTGCAAACGTTGGCGCAGGATTTGACGTGTTCGGTATCGCACTGGATAAGCCGAATGATATAATCGAGGTCGAGAAAAGCAGTAAACTGGAAATAATTATCAAAGGACGGGATGCGAAATACATACCGACTGACCCGCGCAGGAATACGGCTGGAATGGTAGCCTCCATTCTTGGGAAAAAGGTCAGGATAACAATCCACCGTGAAATCCCGCTTTCAAGTGGCATGGGAAGCAGCGCAGCGCCGGCAGCCGGGGCTGCATTTGCGCTCAATGAGATGTACGACCTTGGATTGCCGCCTGAACAACTTGTACGGCTTGCGGCAAAAGGGGAAAAGGTTGCATCAAGGGTTGAACATGCCGATAATGTGGCACCTGCGCTGCTGGGCGGTTTTGTGATTGTGCACAAAAACAGGATGATTTCCCTCGCCCCTGGGAATATAGGAATTGTTGCAGTGCATCCCGATATTATCGTGAGTACAAGAGACGCCCGCGCCATCCTTCCAAAGAAGCTGTCGCTGGAGGACGTTTCTTTTAATACAGCAAGTGCAGCATCCATGGTCGTTGGTATTATGAGAAGTGATATTTCCCTCATCGGGAAGAGCATGGAGAACAGGAAAATCGAGGAGAGGCGCTCAAGGCTCATCAAGGGTTACAAGCATGTAAGTAAAAGTGCGCTGGATTCTGGGGCTTCCGGCGTTACTATCAGCGGCTCGGGTCCTACCATGATAGCAGTCTGCGATATGGATGAGCGGGAGACGATAGCTTGTGCCATGGAAAAGGCTTTTTCTGACAGCGGAGTGAAAAGCGAGGCATATATCACAACTATCGGGAAAGGCGCGGAAATAATTGGGTAACCTTTTAGATAAATAAAAACAACAGGTGACTATGATTGACAGGAAGGAAATAATTGAGGTACTGTCCGGATACGACCCTGCTGAAATCAAAATAGGCGTGCTGGCATCCCATTCCGCACTTGATGTGTGTGACGGTGCAGTTGAAGAGGGATTCAGGACACATGCAGTGTGCCAGACCGGGCGCGAAAAAACCTACACAGACTACTTCAGGGCGCAGAGGGAGAACGGGAAACTTGTCAGGGGAATTGTGGATACTGTTGACGTTTATGCAAAATTCAATGAGCTCCTGAAACCCGCAAACCAGAAAAAACTCACAGACGACAATGTTATTTTTATCCCGAACCGCTCGTTCACATCATACTGCGGGATTGAGGCGGTTGAGGATGATTTCAGGGTTCCCATGTTCGGGAGCAGGAATATGCTGCGGACAGAAGAGCGCGGGCTTGAGCAGGATTATTACTGGCTTCTTGAGAAAGCGGGTATGCCGTTCCCTGAAAAGCTCGCTTCTCCAGAGGACATAGACTGCCTCGTTATGGTGAAACTCCCGCACGCGGTTAAAAAGCTTGAGCGGGGTTTTTTCACGGCTGCATCTTACGGGGAATTCCAGCAGAAATCAGAATCCCTGCTGAAACAGGGCGTTATAACAAAGGAGGCACTTTCCGGCGCAAGGATTGAGCGGTACATAGTCGGTCCGGTTTTCAATCTTGATATGTTCTATTCACCCATTGAGGAAGAAATGAGTAAAATCGAGCTTCTCGGTGTTGACTGGAGGTTTGAGACAAGCCTTGACGGGCATGTGCGGCTGCCTGCTCCGCAGCAGATGACCCTGAACGAGGAACAGATAACACCAGAATACACCGTATGCGGTCACAACTCGGCGACACTCAGGGAATCCCTTCTTGAGAATGTGTTTGAACTGGCAGAAAAATTCGTAAAGGCTTCCAAGAAATACTACGACCCAGGGATAATCGGTCCGTTTTGTCTCCAGACCTGCGTGGACAAAGACCTTAACTTCTATGTGTATGACGTGGCTCCGCGTGTCGGAGGCGGGACAAATGTGCATGTATCAGTTGGGCATCCCTACGGCAACACCCTGTGGCGCAAATCCGTGAGCACGGGGCGGCGCATGGCTATGGAAGTCAGGCGCGCTATTGAAATGGGAAAACTGGACGAGATTATTACGTGATGAATGTTTGATGTTGCCAGTCTGGTAATGTTGATAAAACCTAAAAATACCCGGACAATTAATATATATTCCCTGAAAACATAACCAGATACCAATGGAAATTCCTGAATCAAATGACGGGGTATCGGTTTTAATAAAACACAAATGGAAAATTGCACTGGCAACAGTCATCCTTTTCTTCGTTGTATCATTCACAGTTATCCTGCTTCCTCTTATGGACGGGTTAATACTTGGTATTGTACTTGCTTATGTTGCAAGACCCACAAAACGTTACCTTGACAGGTTTATCCCGAAAGCATCCCCGTATATTGCAACAATTGTAATTGTTCTTCCGGTTTTCCTGATAATCGGGCTTGGCGTTATCGAGATGTTCAACCAGGTTCTATGGGCAATCCAGAACCATGTTCTTGTGCTGAACACACTCATGGACTTAGTGGACAGCCTGAATCTTCCCGGATTTATTGAGGACAAGACTAAAGACATTCTTGTGAATTTTACATCGTACCTCATACCTTTTATAAGGCAATTGCCCGTAGGAACAATTATTAAAAGTTTTACTATGTTTGTGATAAATACAGTGATTGCAATAATCCTGTGTTTCTTTTTACTGGTTGACGGGCAGGGTCTTATTGATAAAATAATAGATATAATCCCTGCTGATGTGAATGAGTTTTCAAAAAAATTCATCACGCACCTTGACGGCATCCTTTCTGCCATATTCATCGGGAATACCTATAGCGCAATTGCGGTCGGGATACTGTCATTAGTTGTTTTTACAGCTTTTGGTTTTAAGAATGTAATGGCACTTTCCGCCCTCATGCTCATTGCAGCGATTGTTCCTGTTTTCGCAGGATACATGGTGATTACATTGCTTGCGGTTTACAGGTATTTTAATGTGGGAAGCCATGAAGCAATTGTATTTTTTGTTGTTTCTATAGTTGTGATAATTTTGCCTCCCGAATTCTTATTAAGACCGTATATCATCCACACCCACTCAAAAATCCATCCAATGCTGATTATTATTGCGTTTATCGGCGGCGGTCTTGTCGGCGG
>PGYG01000014.1:1861-23025 GCA_002839545.1 Candidatus Methanoperedentaceae archaeon HGW-Methanoperedenaceae-1 | reverse complement strand
AGTTACGATTCGATATTATGGTACTTTCCCTTCTGCATAGATGTGCACAAGTTCATTAACCACAGCAACAGCAATCGGTGTTCCGCCTCTTGTTCCCACGCAGGTGACGGACGGGACATCAAGCGTCCTCACAAGCTCTTTTGATTCGGCAGCATTCACGAAACCAACAGGAGTGGCTACAAATAATGCGGGTTTAAGCCCGTTCTTAATCATTTTGCATACAGTAAGCGCTGCTGACGGTGCATTTCCTATCACGATTATTGAGCCTTCAAGTTCAGCCTCCAGCGCCGTGAAACCTGCTGATGTCCGGGTCACGCCGGTTTTCCCGGCAATATCGCTTCCATGCTCAAGCACGCACCTCACATCGCAATTATGCCCGCGTTTGGTGATGCCAACCTGAGCCATCCGTATGTCAGTGAATATTGGCGCGCCGCTTTTTATCGCCATGATGCCTGCTTCCACAGCCTTGTTATTGAACCTCATAAGGTCTGCAAATGCAGGGTCACCTGTTGCAATAACACAGCGCTGGCGTATCCGTCCCTCAGGAGTGCCCCCGTCCACAAATCCGCTCACTATCGCCCTGCTCTTTTCGCTTATATCCCGCGCTTCCCGTGTAACTGCTCCAAGGTCATTCATTTTTAAGCCGCCTAATACCTGTATTTCCTCTGGTAGCCCCGCGGGGTTATTATCCTGTTATTCCACAATCTCGATTCACTGTTCCCGATAATAACTGTGGTGCTCATGTCAATCACATCATCATATTCCATTACTTTTCCAAGAGTCGTGGCAATAACACTCTCGCCGTTACGGGTTGCATTTTTCACGATTCCAACAGTGTTCTCATCGCTCCTGGACTCCCTAATAATCCCGATAGCCATTGCAAAGTTCTGCTTGCGTGTCCTGCTTTTCGGGTTATAAAGCGCAATCACGAAATCCGATTCCGAAGCAGCCCTGAGCCGCCGTTCTATCATTTCAACAGGTGTCAGGAGGTCGCTCAGGCTGATTACCGCAAAATCATTCACAATCGGAGCGCCGAGAAGTGAAGCCGCGGCACTTATAGCAGTTACTCCGGGTATAACCTCAAGCTCGACATTGCCCTCCTTTTCCGCAACCTCAAGCACCAGCCCTGCCATGCCGTACACATTGGCATCACCGCCGCTGATTATTGAAACAACATGGTTTCTTGAGAGTTCAACAGCCTTCTTTGCGCGCTCAACCTCGCCGCCCATCCCGCTCCTTATAATCTCAGCGTTTTTCACGACACTGGTAACCTGGTCAATATATGTCCCGTTCCCTATAACATAATCAGATTCAATAAGCACTTGTTCTGCTTTTTTTGTAAGGTGTTCGACAGAACCGGGTCCGATACCCACGATGTAAAGTTTACCTTGCGATTGCGATTGTGACATTTGCGTATTTCCTCTTTTTAAGCAGTAATTTCTTTTCCCATGACAGTGCAAGCGCTGCTGGCTCGCAAACACCGTTTAACCCGAGTGCTTTTGCCTTTGAAGGCGTGGGAGCAGGAATAGAATTCAGGAGCTCATGGGAGATAAAATTCACTTCCTTGCCAAACATTGCTGCCGTGTCAATGATGCCCTGTTCGTTTTCCTTGATTCGCGCTGATGCGAAACATTTGACATCATCCACGTTTGCGTTTATTACGGCTAATGCATCCAGTACTGCTTCCTTTACTTCAAGGGCGCTAACACCGCTGTTCGCGCCTATTCCGACAACCAGCCCATGTTTTTTCAGCACGCTGACATCTTCATCCACGACCACAATCCTGGGTCCTTTAACCTGCAAGACCTCGACATCTTCATCCAATATTGCCATGTTCACTTGTTTTGTCGAATCCCTGTTCACTATCCTGCACCCGATTTTGTCCGCAATGGTTTCAACAGACTCCCTGCCTGCCACTTCTGTTGCTGTCGTAATAACAGGAATCATCCCCAATCCGCCAAGTTTCCTTGCAAGCTCGTTCCCGCCATGATGACCACCAAGCACGGGTACTGCGAAATTCAATCCTGAATCAACAACCACAATCGGCGGGTCACTCCATTTATCCCTGATAAGAGGCGCGATATTCCTTACAGCTATTCCTGCTGCCATTATTGCGATTACCGCATCGTATTCAAACGCCTGCCTGAAAGCACTATCTGAGTACATGATTATCTCCCCGCCAAGGGCTTCTTTTATCTTTTGTGCTGCATCAAGAGAGCGCGGGAATGTGATTATCGCGAGCCTATCCATAAAGATGCGACCTCTTGAAATTTTCAGGTTCAAGGACATTCCCGATAATTATCATTGCAGACCTGTTTATGCCGAGGGCTTCAACCTTGTCTGCTATATCGCCAACCGTTCCGAGAACCACTTTCTCATCATCCCATGAGGCATGATAGACAACAGCAGCGGGTGTATCAGCGGGATATGCCACATCATTTGTTATCTTGCGCAGCTTGTCGGTTCCAAGATATATCGCCATTGTGGCATTATGGCGCGAAAGCTCGCGGATTGAATCCTTTTCAAGTGTCACGCCTGCTGGTCTTGTGATTATAAGCGTCTCTGTAATCCCATTCAGTGTGAGCTGTTTCTTAAGCGTTGCAGCAGACGCAAACAAGGACGTTACACCCGGAATTATTTCCACATCAATCCCTTTTTTCCGGAGAACATCAATCTGCTCGATAATAGCTCCATACAGGGACGGGTCGCCGCTGTGCAGCCTGACAACGGTTTTTCCTGCATCGGTATGTCTGGCAAGCACATCCACAATCTCCCCAAGCTTCATGCCGTGGCTGTCAATGGTTTCACAAATAACATAATCCAGAACGGCAGGATTAACAAGCGAGCCTGTGTACATCACAAGGTCTGCTGATTCAAGAAGCTCGCGCCCTTTTACTGTAATGTATTTCGGATTTCCGGGACCTGCCCCGATAAAATACACAATCTTTTTGCCGGATGGTGTTTTTGCGGGTTTTCCTGCCACAAGGATACTGAAATAATCGCCTTCTTCCGGGATTGTTTTGGTTACACGCTCGTTTTCCATGAACAGCCGTTCTGCAAAAATAAAATCACTAAAACCATCACGCACAAGTTTTTCCTTTTCTTTTCCCGGATGTCTTGCTTTCAGGATGATTTTCGTATTAACAGGCGAGCCGTCACTGACCGTAAACGAGCCTTCAACAGCCGTATTTGTGCGGGAAGCCTGCGCGGTTATTGAACTCACACCGGGAATGGTTGTAATTTCAATGTCAGGGTATTTCTCCTGTAACGTGCGCCGAAGATGCGAGAACGTGGAAAAGAAGTTCGGGTCACCGATAACCGCAAAAGAAACCATGCCGTTTCGTGCCCCGTCAGCCACGATTTTTGCATTGTTTTCCCAGAGTTTTTTAAGTTCCGCCCTGTCCCGTATCATTGGAAAATCAAGGATTTTAGCATCTGCATACGGCGCAACAAGGTCTTTTGCCATTTTGCCGGGTACGTAAACCATGACGCTTTCCTTTAGCGCCTTTACTGCTGCAAGGGTCAGGAGGTCAGGAGCGCCGGGTCCGAGACCGATTCCAATCAGCATTGTTCACCACCCGCAATAAGGAAAACAGGATTTTCAGGTTTCAACATTGTACCTCCTGCAAGGTCACTGCCTCTTGAAATATGTATTTGCAGAAGTTCCCTGAATTTATTGTTTGTTTTCAGGAAATCCACTGTCGTGTTTACTGTTTCAAGCCTTACGGCACTGATTACAAACCGCGGGACTTTTTCAACCAGTATGCCAAGCACGTTTTCAAGGTTCCTGCTTCCCCCGACAAAGGCGCAGTCAACCTCAATTGAAGAGAGCAGTTCTGCCGCATCGCCTTTTAATACTTCGGCATTGGTAATCCCGCATTCTTTGAGGTTGCCGGAGGCTGCACTCACAGCCTCGTCCCTTACATCAATAGCATACACCTTTTTTACATGTGGAGCCGCCCGTATCGAGACAGAGCCGCTCCCGCACCCGATGTCGGCAAACACATCGTCTGGTTTGGGGGCAAGTTTCGATAACGCCACTGCGATTATTTCAGGTTGTGTGGGTGTTCCGCTCGGATATATCATCTGTATCAACTCAAGTAAAGTTGTCTTTAATCAATTTAAATTGATATAACAATTCCGCTCTTGACCGTAACTTATTTTAACAATAATATATAACCATGATATATGTACACTCACCAGTGTAAAAAAGAAACGGAATGTGAAGACTGTGCAGCATGCGAGGTTTGCGGTTCACCCCGGTACACTGTTAATGACATGTGCGGGAACTGTATAAGCTGTGAGACACCGCATGTCGAAATGTATGAGTGGAGATAGTTCCGCAAAGCCCTGACATCATCAGTGTCAGGTTAATTGTATTTTGTTTTTACTGAACCATATCTTTAGCGTAAGCAATCAGCCCGCCTGCATCAACAATCCCCCGCACGAAATCAGGAAGGGGCGTTGCCTGGTAGGTTTCATTCTTTGTGGTGTTTGTGATTAGCCCGGATTCAAAGTCAACTTCAATGTGGTCGCCTTCTTCTATCCTGTCAGTGTCAGGACATTCAAGCAGGGGAACACCGATGTTTATTGAGTTCCGAAAGAAGATGCGTGCAAAGGATTTTGCTATGACGCATTTGACTTTTGCGCCTTTTATTGCAATGGGCGCATGCTCACGGGATGAACCGCATCCGAAGTTGAAACCTGCAACGATTATGTCGCCGTCCTTTACCTTGCCTGCAAATTCAGGTCGCACACCTTCAAAAGCGTATTTTGCCAGTTCTTCCTCTGTATTGAATATGAGGTATTTGCCAGGTATTACGGCATCGGTGTCTATGTCGTTACCGAATTTCCAGACGTTTGGTTCCTGAGTCATGGGGGGTGAATTGGCAGGATTGGTATTAAGGTTTTTTCATTATTTCCAATCTTTCAGGGTGCCTGCTCTCCATGTCCACCCACATCCACAAAAGGTATCCTCGCATCCTCATACCACATCTTAAGGAACGTCAGCATATGGTATTTCATGAAAACAGGCACAGGTACCGACACAATCAAAATGAACCCGAAAAACACAATAAATGCGAACAATCCATAAAGTGCCATCAATATCCAGAACAGGATTTGAGCCCCGATACCTGACAGGATATAATACAGGACTACGGCAGGAATTGCAAGAATTACAAACAATATCAGGATGAGGATAAACGCTACAATACCCAGAGCAATACCCACTGCAATACCAAGTAAAATCCTGATAATCCAGTACATTCCTATCTGTTTCCAGTCTGCTCTGGCTTTGCCGACTACACTCTTGAAACCCTCAATAATTCCCATATCATTATACATGGCAAGCGGTATCGAGAGAGAAATAAAAGACTGGATGATTCCATTAACGATAGCAATACCCAGCAAAACCGCAATAAATTTCAAAATAAGACCGAGTATCATCACGGGTAAAATTGCTCCAGCCGACCCGGTCATCGACTTGAAAACCGGAAGCATGAACAATATGAACAGTGAAAGGAAAAACAACCCGATTACAAGTTTTATTATAAAAAGATTAAAACCGAGGCGCAGGTATTTCCTGGAAGATGCCCAGAATGTCACCACATCTGTCACAAGGGACTCCACGAGCACGAATTCCATGATACTTGAAATGTAACCGAATAACAGGATAAGAAATACAAAAAAAGCCGCGACAACAAGTATAATTGTAAAATACTCATGCCAGAACTGGGTTATCTGGCTTAGAATCTCATCCATTGTCGGTGCAGGCGTCTTGGCTCCCCGATACGGCTGGTTGAAACTGCCCGGATTGAAAGACGAACCTCCACCGCCGAGAAAGAATATTATTATTCCAAGTTTAATCCATTTCCAGAAATTAAACGGTTCAAGCAGTGCTTTTTTTGTCCGCTTTATAGCACCATCTATTGCGTCAATACCACTCCAGCTCATAATGATTAATAGAATGTACCTGTTAATAAAATTATTGTATGATTATGTTGCCATGACAGGTTATAAAAGAAAGAATTATTAAACAAACCACCATAGAGCAACACAATGTTCCGCATATATCCAGCCATCGACCTGAAGAACCAGAAATGCGTATCCCTTATACAGGGGATTCCGGGCACAGAACGAGTATCACTCGACAATCCGCTTGGTGTTGCAAAGCAATGGGTTGACGCAGGGACGAGCGTGCTTCATCTCATCGACCTTGACGGTGCCATAGAAGGCACGCGCACAAACAGCCCTATTATAAAATCCATTGTCCGCGAGTTCAATGTAGAAACACAGGTCGGCGGCGGTATCAGGACAAAGAAAGATGCAGAAGAGCTTCTATCACTTGGTGTGGACAGGGTAATTTTGGGAACTGCCGCAGTAAACAACCCGCAGATTGTCGAAGAACTTGCCCGCGAATTCGGAAGCAGGCACATTACGGTAGCACTTGATTCAAAAGACGGGAAAGTAACAACCCACGGCTGGGCGAAACAGTCTGAATTCACGGCAGTTGAGCTTGGATTGAAGTTCCAGGAACTTGGCGCAGGAAGCATACTTTTTACAGACATTGATACAGAGGGCTTGCTAAAAGGCATAAACCCAAAACCCACGCGGGAACTTGCACAGGCGCTTGATATTCCGGTAATTGCTTCAGGAGGCATCACCACGCTTTCGGATATCGAGGTTATTAAGACGACAGGTGCTGCTGGTGTCGTAATCGGGGCGGCGCTGTATGTGGGTAATTTTACATTAAAAGAGGCACTGGAGTTTGAGGAAATATAATCGATAACTTCTGGGAAAAACTATTCATCATCAGACTGCGCCACAGTCCTTAGCCTTTTGACACCATCGATTTCATTGATAATTTCGACAACCTTATCAGGCACGAATTGCTCCCACTTTTCATTTTCAAGCATCCTTCGCCTGATTTCAGTACCTGAATAACTGTTCCTCTTAAACAATGGCGACTCCCTGACATCAATTCCCGCCTCGCTTAACAGTTCAATAACAAGCGGATTATTCGTATATGCCACATCAAACGGCGGAACCATGGACATGACATGTGAAACCCACAGGGAATTGCGCCTGATGTCCTCAATAGGAATCACGTAATGCTTAATATCAAGCTCCTCAATAGCCCTTGATACCATCAGCACCCGTTCTCCTGCCGTAAAAGGATTCTCTATTTCATGGCTTATCTGGGCGCTGCCTATACCGATAATAATCTCATCGACTTCAGTGGCTATCTTTTTCAAAACCTCATGATGCCCTAAATGGTACGGCTGGAATCGTCCAAGATACAATCCACGGCGCATATCATTCAGCCGATGCTTCAGCTTCCTGTTCGGGCGGCAATTTCTCCACCCGCTCCTGACCCCACGGTCTAACCGGAGAGTCTCGGTCCCACATTTCCCGCACAAACTTTGCCCAGTCCCATTTATTGTGCTTGTGCTTCATGCCTGCGAGTTTCCCTATAATCTCCATGTTGATGGATTCATCCGAGTACTCAATGTCCTTTACCTTATTGAGATACTCCACTCCTTTCTCTGTCCTGACAAAAACCGTGCTCCAGCCTTCTGCTGAACCCACAGAGCCTACGGAAATATCTGCATAATAAGAAGTGTAATCCTGACAGAAACCGCATCCTTTGCGTGCCATCGGAGCCACGTCTTTTATTGGGACTTCTTTTGTTTCCTTACCAGTCTGGACAATGAACTTACCTTTCCCGAAATTCATCTTGACAACATCCCTTATGTCAAGCCCCATCACGTCAGGGATTATCTTGGAACCCATTATCTCTTCCGAGAAACTTTCCATGCAGATAAGACCAATAATTAACTCAATCTTCCCGAAATTCTCCCTGAAAAGACTGGCACCGTGCGCCTGGCATGGTACGCCCACAAGAGCCACTTTATTATACTTTTCAAGCGCATTGTTATACGTTTCGGTAAACGCCCTGTGTATATCGCGCATCGAAGCGATAATCGGCTGGTATGTATATTTCGTGCCGCTTGCTTTTTCCACGTCTTCCGGTTTTGTGAACGTAACGATTTTGGTTTCCCACTGTTCATTCCTGACAAGCCCGATTGCACAGTCGATTTCACCCTGCGCAAGCAAGGACTTCAGGATTTGTGAAACTACAGCGCCGTCCTGCCCGTGAAGGGAGACGCTTTTGCCAACACGCTTTTCCTTTATGTTATCAAACTCATCTGCCGGGAAACCGTCAAGAAGCGGGCAAACACGTTCACATGCGTAACAGGAAACGCAAGGGTTGACCTCTGTCTTGAAAGGATCCGCCCCTGAAAAAAGAACCTCTGTCTTTAGCTCCATTTTCCTGTAATTATTTTTTTCCTTTGAAACATCTACTGGTTCCCTTCGCACCACAGGTGCATTCACCGGGCATATTGCCTCACATGAGCCGCAGGAACAACAGTAATTGTACTCAGTGACATCTGCGATTTTAGGAAGCCCCACATTTGGAGCTTCCATACTGCCCAGTTTTGTCTGCAAACTATTTTCCTCCGATGATTTCTTTGCCGATTAACTTGATGGATTTCTCCTTGTCAGGACCAATCGGGGAACCGACAATAATCTGTGTAACACCGATTTTTGTCAACTCGTCAATCCTTGACTTACAGGTATCAGGTGTACCGCATATCGAGAATGCGTCTATCATATCATCAGTAACCAGACCGCCCATCAATGCAGGGAAGTCGCCTTTCGCGATAGCGCCGCCGATTGTCTTCTTGGCACCTACATCAATATTGTGCCTCTCAAGTACGGCATCAGGAGAACCTGCAACAATAAATGCAACAACGATTTTTGCTTCATTCCTTGCCTTGTCTTCTTTCTTGTCGATTGAGAAACAGGCATAAGCGCCAACATCGATATCCTTTGGATTCCTGCCGGCAGCTTTTGCTCCTGCATTAATCTGTTTTATAGCAAATGTGAAATCTTTCGGATGGGATGCGTTAATCAGTACACCGTCTGCGATTTTACCGGACAGTTCGAGCATCTTTGGACCCTGGGCTCCGATATAAATCGGGATATTTCCGGGCTTGAATGCGAGTTTTGCACCGTTGATATTTACTCTCTCGCCCTGGAATGATACTTTCTTGCCGCTTAAGTATTCCTTAATGACTGCAACGGTTTCGCTGACTGTTGTCATGGGTTTTTCCCATTCTATTCCCATGGCGTCAAAGGTTGCCTTATCCCCGGGACCGATACCGAGTACGGCACGCCCGCCTGAGATTTCGTTAATCGCACCAATGCTCTGTGCAGTGATTGCTGCATTTCTTGTGTAAGGATTGGTCACACCTGTGCCCAGTTTAATCCTGTTTGTGTTCTGCGCAAGTACTGCAAGGGTAGTATATACATCCCTGTTGTTGTAGTGGTCAGTTATCCATACGTTGTCAAACCCGTTGTCTTCTGCAAGCTTTGTGTAATATGCAAGTTTCAGGACCGGGTCACTCGGAACAAATTCGATACCAAACATATATTGCCTCCTGTGTTTGAAAGTCAATCGTCTTTTCTTATTTAAAAGGATATTGGTTTTGTTCTGCGAAAAATTACAGCATCAAAAGAGTTGAACATCACAAACCGCCATACTGCCCTGCCATCACAAGCGCCATCCTGATATGGTCGCTGGCATTTCCAGTCACCACCTCACCATGCCCCGGATACATCACGCTTACATCCAGACTGCTGAGTTTCCGGATTGATTCAATAAGCTGCGCAGTGTTTCCCCCGAACAGGTCAGTGCGCCCGAAACCCCCGTTCGGGAAAACGGTATCCCCTGAAAAAAGAATTTTTGAACTGGACTCATACAGGCAGATTCCGCCTGGTGTGTGTCCTGGCGTATGTATGACCCGAAGTCCTCCAAACATCTCGCCGCCTTTTAGCAGGATGTCAGGTTTAACTGACGGTGCCTTCTCGCCGAACATGGATGAAGCACTGGCATTGCTGTCACCGAGTAAAGGTGCGTCGTCCTGGTGGATGGCGATTCTTGCGCCGCACGCTTTCGCAACTTCCCCTGCCGCGCCTGAATGGTCATAGTGGCAGTGCGTAAGGATAATTGCCTCAAGTGAATCGAGGGTTATGTGTTTTTCAAGTTCGGATATAACATAAGCTGCATCCATGCCTACATCCACAAGTATTTTACCATCCACAAGGTACGCATTGGCATCATAAGGGGAGTTTTCCAGTTTTATTACATGCATACCATTCCACAATATGCCGAAATCATTTAAAAGTATGCGAAAGCACAATCTAAACATCCCTGACATGCCGGTTTAATTGAGAACTTTTTTATCATGTGATTACTATTTCAGGTATTGTTCACCAATGAAAAAAATATATAATGCCGTGATTTTTGATTTTGACGGGACGGTTGCGGATACGATGACGTTCCTGACAGGACTTGCTGTCGGGCTTATTTCTGAAAAATACAACCTTCTGGAAGCAGAAGCTAAAAGTAAATACCTTGCAACGACAGGTATTGATTTTGCAGGACAGCTTGATATAATATTCCCAGGCAACCCGAAAAATACGGAAGTTGCCGGGGCTTTTGAAAAAAGGAAACGTGAAGAAGTGTATGATTATCCGGTTTTCCCTGAAGTTATTCCAACACTGGATTTCCTGAGGGAAAAGGGAATTAAGACGTTCATATGCAGCAGCACAAAACAGGAAATAATTACACGATACTGCCGGTTGCATAATATTGATGGACTTCTGGACGAAACCCTGGGTTTCAAACCTGAGCTAAGGAAAGGTGACCAGATAGAGCTTGTCCTGAAAAGTTATAACCTGAATCCCGGTAATGTACTTTTTGTCGGGGATTCGTTGAAGGATGCTGATTTTGCAGGGGAGAAGAATATCGGTTTTATGGGGATTTCAAGGATTTTTTCCAGGGCGCAGTTTATGGAAAAAGGCGCTGAGAGTGTTGGTTCCCTGAGTGAGCTTACCGGACTTTTTGAGGAGTAGCCATACAACATCCAGCCCGTATTTTCCATCGAAAATAATATGAACCAGAACGCACACTTTATTATATGGGGCAATCGGCATCGCATCCATCCCCTCCGATGAATCCTTTGCCCCGATTTTCTGATTTTATAGAAACAATTTTAAATGTTTGGTTGTATTAGATTATCAGGAGGGTATGATGCGTATATTAATCGATACGAATATAATTATTTACAGAGAGGATAACCATATTATTCCTGCTGTTTTACAAGACCTGCTAAAATCATGCAGTCATTTAAAATTTAATATACTCATTCATCCAAAATCTGTTGATGAACTAAAAAAAGACACTAATGAAGATAGGCAACAGATTGCACTCTCAAAATTAAATACGTATCCCATACTCGAATTTCCCCTTGATCCAAAAACAGACAATGACTTTATGGCTTATTTGGGACAAACCTCAAAAAGCAATGATGAGGTAGATAATTCCCTGCTTTACTCAGTATATAGAAATGCGGTTGATTTCCTGATTACAGAGGATAAGGGAATACATAAAAAAGCAGTAATTTTGAATTTAAAGGAGAGGGTTTTATCTATTGACGAGGCGCATTCGGTTTTTAGAAAGAGCTTAATCAATGAAAATGTAGCAAATCCACCAGCCTTAAAGAAATTATCTGTTAATAATCTGGATATAAATGATGGATTTTTCGATTCATTGAAGGAAGAATATGGATTATCTGATTTTAAAGATTGGTTTTATAAAATTTCAAGAGCGGGGCGAAAATGCTGGGTTCATTTTAAAGAGGATGGAACTATTGGAGCGTTATTGGTTTATAAAATCGAAGATGAAACGATTGATTCTAGTCCACAAATTCCTGCAAATAAGAGACTTAAATTAGCGACTTTCAAAGTTTCCTATGTCGGAAATAAGATTGGTGAACTTTTTATTAAACTTGCCATTGAGTATTCTATTAAAAACCGCATTGATGAGCTCTATTTAACTCATTTTACCAAAGAAGATGATCATTTAGTAGACTTAATAACTGAATATGGATTTTGCAAAACAGCTACAAAAAGAAATGGGGAAGACATTTATCTTAAAAAACTTATAGTGCCAGATAGTAAAATCAAGCAACTTAGTCCAATTGAGATTTCTAAAACGTATTATCCCACTTTTTACGATGGAGAAGAAGTGAATAAATTTATAATTCCAATTCAGCCTGAATTCCATCAAAGACTCTTCACAGATTACAAAAATAGGCAAACCACCTTCTTAGAATACACAGGGGAATTTATAGTTGAAGGTAATACAATAAAGAAGGCATATATCAGTAATTCCAAAACTAAGAAGATTTCTACGGCAGATATATTGTTATTTTATCGTTCAGAGAAGAGCGAAATTACTTCAATCGGGGTTGTCGAAAAAACGTTTAGTGGTTTACAAAGTAAAGAAGAAATTATGAGACATGTGGGTAAGAGGACAGTGTACACACTTGATGAAATAGAAAAAAAGGCAGACAAACCAGTTCTTGTAATCCTATTTACTTTACACTTCCATTTTAAAAATCCAATAAAGTTGTCTGATTTAACGGCGATGGGTATATCACACCCTCAATCAATTAGTCAAACCTCTCATGAAAAATATATCTTGATAAAAAATAAAGGTGGAATTAATGAACGTTTTACTGTCAATTAAACCGAGATATGTAGAAGAGATTATAAAAGGAAATAAAATCTACGAGTTTCGAAAATCACTTTTTAAAAACCGTGAGGATTTAAATCTTGTATATATATATTCATCCTCCCCTGTGAAAAAAATTATAGGCGCTTTTACGATAGGAGAGGTAGTAAAAGACTGTCCTGAAGACTTATGGATAAAATTCAAAGATGTTTCGGGTATTGAAAAAGAAGAGTTTTTTAAGTATTTTGCAGACAAAGAAAATGGGTTTGCTATTAAAATTGAAGAATTTGATCTTTTTGAAAAACCAATTGACCCATTTACCGTTTTACCAGATTTTAAACCGCCTCAATCTTTTTATTACATCGACGATACTGCTTTTCATTCAATGAATTAATTTTAATTCTTAAAAATAAGGTCTTACCTTATCTTCGTTCCTTCCTTGACTTCCTTTTCAGGCTCAAGAAGTACGGCACCGTCTGCATCTGCTGCAAGAATCATGCCCCGTGACTCAACACCGAATAGTTTTGCAGGCTTCATGTTTGCAAGCAAGACAACCTGTTTCCCGATAAGCGCCTCAGGAGAATGAGACTGCGCAATGCCTGCAACCACCTGCCGTTTCTCCCCGATATCCACTTCCAGTTTCAGGAGCTTATCAGAACCCTTGATGTTCTCGGCTGATATAATTCTTCCAATCCTTATATCCATTTTCTGGAACTCATCAAACGTGACATACTGCGCGGTTTCTTTTGTTTCAGTTTCATTCTCTTTTGCCATGGCAATCTTAATCCTCTTATCAAGTATAGCTTCCATTTCCTTGATTTTCTTATCCTCAATCTTGGTAAACAATATTTTTGGGGCTTCAAGTTCAACCGGCGCAATTTCCACAAGAGCATCTTCAAACCCTGCCGCATGGATATCGCCTGAAATACCGAGCTGTTTCCATGCCTTCTCCATATTACCCGGAAGTATCGGCTCAAACAAAAGGGTAAGCGCCTTTCCTATCTGGAGGCAGTTCTTCAAAATCCTGCCGCAAGCTTCCTTATCAGTCTTAACCATCTGCCACGGCTCTTTTGACTGGAAATACGCATTCCCGAATGCTGCAAGTTCCATCATCTCATCCGTGGCTTTCTTGAACTCGTACTCGTCAAACGCGGAAATCACTTTATCTGTGGTTGAACGGATTTTATCAAAAATCTCATCATCGACTTTGCCTTCCGGGATTTTCCCGAAGTTCTTGTGGGTAAAATGCAGCGTCCTGTGCAGGAAATTACCCAGCGCTCCGACCAGTTCATTATTCACCTTATCCTGGAAAACCTGCCATGAAAAATTAAGTTCTTTCGTATGTGAAGTATAACTCGCAAGGTAATACCTCAAAAGGTCTGGATGGAATCCGTGGTCAAGGTAATCCTCATCCACCCATACAACATACCCCCGGCTTTTTGAGAACTTCTTATCATCAATTTTCAGCATACCGGATGCCACAACAGCCCACGGCTGGGTATATCCCGCACCCTTTAACATGGCAGGCCAGAATATGCAGTGATGGTAGGTAATATCCTCGCCAATAAAGTGGATAATGCGTGAATCTCCTTTCCAGTATTTTTCCCAGTCGTTACCTGTACGTTTTGCCCATTCTTCAGTAAAAGAAATGTAACCGATTGGCGCATCCACCCAGACGTAAACCACAAGCTCATCATGACCAGGGAACCGCACGCCCCATTCAAGGTTTCGCGTGATGCACCAGTCCCTGAGTTCCTTTGCCCATATTTTTGCGTAATTGATGGCATTTGATGTGCCTCCGAGCTTGTCAAGGTGTTCTGATAGAAAATTCCCGAACTCTGACAGCTTGAAAAAGAAATGCTCCTGTTCCCTGTATTCAGCCGCATGCCCGCAAATCTGGCATTTTGCATCCTTGATTTCACCAGGCTCCAGATGTTTCCCGCATCCCTGGTCGCATTCATCGCCGCGCGCTGGTTTCCCGCAATGGGGACACGTTCCTTTCACGTACCTGTCAGGCAGGAAACGCTTGCATTCGGGACAATATGCCTGTTTGATAACCTGCGGGTACACATACCCTTTTTCAATGAGGGCTTCAACTATGCTGTTTGTCCTTGCGTGGTTTGCAGGTGAATCAGTGTTCCCGAAATTGTTGAATTCGACTCCCATTCTCTTGAATATCGAGTCAAAATGGTCGTGGTACTTTTTCACAAGCTCAGTTGGAGTTATTCCCTGTTCTTCGGCATTTACCGCGATAGGCGTGCCGTGGGCATCAGAGCCGCTTATGAATGTAACTTCCTGCCCCTGCTTCCTGAGCGCCCTTACGAAAATGTCACCCGGAACGTAAGTACGAAGGTGCCCGATATGGCATTTTCCGTTAGCATACGGAAGGGCGCAGGTTACAAGAACGGGATTATCAACAGGAAAATTGGACATGGAATCCTAAATGGGACTTCATTATAAAATACGTTTCCCAAAATCATTGTTTGGTGTGTAGTCCTGGTACTACAAAATCACCGCTCTTAACAATTACATAAAATATATGTCATTATAGTTCCTTCTCCGGTACGGTGTTATTATGGTACTTCCGGATAAATTTAAATGCGTAATCACAAACTGGGATTATATTTACGACCTGTGCAGGCATGTTTCAAACGATATTAAAAAATCAGGGTACGAGCCTGACACGATTATCGCCCTGGCTCGCGGCGGGTGGTTTGCAGGACGTGTCCTGTGCGATTTCCTCGGGCTAAACGACCTGACAAGCTTGAAAATCGAGCATTATGTCGGTACTGCCAATGCAGGCAGCGGACCCGTGATAAAATACCCTCTTGCAGATAATGCGGTAGAGGGAAAGAAAGTGCTCATTGTGGATGATATCACAGACACAGGCAAAAGTGTCGCACATGCAAAAGACTATGTCACCAGACAGAAACCGAAAGAAGTAAAAACAGCAGTACTCCAGTACCTGTACACCTCAGAAATCAAACCGGATTACTGCGGCGAGGTACTGGAAGAATGGGGGTGGATTGTATTTCCCTGGAATTTCATCGAGGACATGATAGATATTATCTCGCGTCTTATGGCAAAGGAGAAGCTTGATGAGTGGAATGTTGCAAAAATCAGGTCAGGGTTATTGAAATACCATAACATAGACCCCGTAGCATTTGAGATTGCCCAGCCAGACCG
Organism: Candidatus Methanoperedentaceae archaeon HGW-Methanoperedenaceae-1; assembly: GCA_002839545.1. Lineage (GTDB taxonomy): Archaea > Halobacteriota > Methanosarcinia > Methanosarcinales > Methanoperedenaceae > Methanoperedens_A. Next base: position 7,193 of record PGYG01000014.1, on the reverse strand, counting down.
CATGGAAGAAATCCTGGACGAGATGGAGCACAGGGGAGTTCTTGCATCCAAAACAGTGTCAGGGATAAAAACATGGAAATACATCGGGGCGTGAAACCAATGGCTGGACATGCAGATATTGCAATAATCGGGGGAAGCGGGGTTTATGATACGTCCATGCTGGATAACGTGAAGGAAATAGAAATTGATACGCCATTCGGAAAGCCTTCGGATGCCATAACAATAGGCTCTTTCGGTGAAATAAATGTTGCTTTCCTGCCAAGGCACGGTAAAGGTCACAGGATTTCCCCAAGCCAGTTGAATTCACGGGCTAATATCCTTGCCCTAAAGAAACTCGGTGTCGGGAAAATCATCTCAGCATCAGCGGTTGGCAGCCTGAAACTTGAACTCAAGCCGCTTGATATTGTGATTCCTGCCCAGATTTTTGACAGGACAAGGATGCGCGCAAGTACGTTTTTCGAGGACGGTATTGTCGTACACACCGGGTTTGCTGACCCGTTCTGTCCTGAAACCTCAGCCATGCTTGCCAGCGTTACGGAAAAACTCGGATACACCGTCCACAGGGGCGGGACATACGTATGCATGGAAGGTCCGCAGTTTTCCACACGGGCAGAATCAAGAGTGTACCAGAAGCTCGGTTTTGATATTATCGGTATGACAGCACTTCCTGAAGCGAAACTTGCCCGCGAAGCAGAGATATGCTATAGCATGATTGCAACCGTTACCGATTATGATGTATGGCACGAAGAAGACGTGACTATCGAGACTGTCATAGCCTATGTAGTGAAAAACGAGGAAGCTGTCCGCAATATTATAAGGGAAACCATCCCGAAGGTATCACTCAAGCGGAACTGTGTCTGTGCCAGTGCCCTTGCCGGTGCCATCCTGACTTCACCTGACATAATTCCTGAAGCTACAAAAAATAAACTGGCAGACCTTATCGGGAAATACCTGTAATCCGAATACATCCCCGGATTTTCCGGTTATATCCTGCTTATGGAGGTTTGTTATTTATTACAGCGTTCCAGAAATGGTTATATGCTTCAAGGTATATGACTATCAGATGGTTGTGAGTTGACTGCTATGGATGCAGAAGTGTTATTTGAAGAGGGGCGGGAACTTTCCGTTCTGGAAATGGGAAATTCTGACTTAAATGTTTCATGCACACATGGCAAGATTGTACTATGGTTTGGCAGGCAGGTAAACGAGTCATCAATATGGCAGGTTATTTTCGGGATATCTAATATAGATTCATCGATAAACCACGAACAGGAAATAATATGCGGTTTCAATGACATCGCCGAATACGAGAACAAGGGATATGTACTGACATCGTATGCAAAAACAAAAGGCGGTTACAGGACAATTTTTTATTTGCCGTTCTCAAAAAAATACGCACTTGCACATTTTGTGGAAACGATTGTTAACCAGCTAAAAGAAAGTGACGTTAAAAAAATCCTGCACTGGGACGGCAGCCCTGCCACCATGATGATGATGTATAATGAATTAAGAAAGAGCGGCGGGTGGAATATAAAGCGTATAATCTATAAAGATGAAGAGTCATCAGGTGTTAATAATGACAGACGGAAATAAAGACTGTGAAGCCACTATCCAATCAATGAAATTCATTGCAGCCCATATCAAACAGGTCGCCATGAACCTCGATACAGTTGCAGTAAAAAATATGGTTGACGGGATAATAGGGGCAAAACGGATATTCCTTATGGGGGCAGGACGGTCATCCCTGGCTGCAAAAGCATTTGCCATGAGGCTTATGCACATGGGATTCAATATTTATGTTGTTGGTGAGACAACCACACCTGCTGTGCAGCCGGGTGATATGGTTATAGCGGTATCGGGCTCTGGTGAAACCCCGTCTATCGCAAACCTTGGTTCCATTGCAAAAAGAATTGGCTCAAGACTAACTACTGTAACCTCGAACAGGGACTCGACACTGGGAAGGCTCTCTGATATTGTTGTCATAATTCCCGGCAGACCAAAAGAAGATATTATTTATGAGGATTACCACGAACGGCGGATGATAGGTTATCCCCGGCTTGCGCCCCTCGGAACAATTTTTGAGATTACAGCCCTTGTTTTCCTTGATGCTGTTGTTTCAGGGCTTATGGTCAGGACAGGAGCAAGTGAAGCTGAATTAAAATCCCGCCACACAGTATTTGAGTGATTGAAATGTTCTCGGAAAGGGTAAAATGTATCGACATCTCAGGAATAAGGAAGATGTTTGAAGCCGCCGGACCTGGCGCTATAAATATGGGTCTGGGACAGCCTGATTTCGATACGCCTGAACATATTAAAAAAGCAGCAATCGATGCCATAAATGAGGGGTTCACAGGATATACCATGAACCTCGGGATTCCCGAACTGAGACAAGCCATTTGCAATAAGTTCGATAAGGACAATCATTTTGAGGTTTCACCTGACGGAGTTATCGTCACAGCAGGAGCCTCAGAAGCACTCCATCTTGCCCTTCAGTCACTTCTGGATGCAGGTGATGAGGTACTGGTTCCTGACCCGGGTTTTGTGTCGTATCCAGTACTTACGGGAATTACCGGGGGAAAAGCTGTGGGTATCCCGCTCGGGGAAAAGCTGACCGTAACACCCGAAGCTGTTAATGAACTTGTTACCCCGAAAACAAAAGCAATTATAGTAAATTCTCCCTCGAACCCGACAGGAGCAGTCCAGAGTAAAGAGGAAATCCGGGGACTGGCTGAGATTGCCGATGATAGGAATATCACGATAATCTCGGATGAGGTTTATGAACATTTCATTTACAAAGGCGAACATGCCAGCCCTGCGCAGTTTTCTGATAATGTCATCACCATAAACGCAGTTTCCAAGACGTATGCCATGACAGGATGGAGAATCGGTTATGCGGCTGCCAGCAAGGAATATATCGAGCAGATGTTAAAAGTACACCAGTATATACAGGCATGTGCGTGTTCCATATCCCAGAAAGCCGCCCTGGCAGCTATCGAGGGTCCGCAGGATTGTGTGGGTGAAATGCGGGAAAGTTTCAGGAAACGGCGGGATATATTGATGGAAGGACTGCATGGAATGGGTATTAAATGCGTCACACCTGAAGGTGCATTTTATGCGTTCCCTGAAGTTTCTGATGACGATGCACCCGGAAAGTTACTTGAAAATGGTGTTATTGTTGCGCCTGGTACGGCATTTGGCAGGAACGGGGCAGGACATATCAGGCTGTCTTACGCAACGTCTGAGGATAATATCAGGAAAGCGCTGGGTATAATTGAAAAAGTGCTGGTTTAATAGCAAGAGGCATCTTCTGTTACAATACCCACAATCTCCTTAATATCCTTTATCACAACATCAGCTTCCTCGCACAGCATGGGCGGGCAAACCCCTGTCTGCTGGATTGAAAGCACGCCAAGGTCAGAAGCACGCAGGGCAAGAATATCATTAATCCCGTCCCCGACCATGACAACCCTGTCGTATTTATTTTTTAACTCTTTCACAATGGCTTCCTTTTTTACCGGCGTTGCAATCTCAAATACCCTGTCAATCGGTATGTTTACGTTCTTCGCAAGAACTGACAGGTTGCGCATACTGTCCCCTGATGCGACATACGTGTCAATATCCATATCGTGGAGTGTCTTAATAACATAGGCAGTATTCGAATATACTTTACCGCCCGTACAGATGACGTAGGGGATACTTCTTGTTTCCACGTCGATAATCAGTCCCACACCCATATAAAAAATATTCTTGCACTTCTTCTTAATAGCAAGCATCACATCCTGCAGGTCTTTCATGTGGGCTCTTGTATCATCCAGCACAACCTCAAGAGCTGTGGATTTGTCTACCTGGCTTCTTGAACACCCGACCTCAATATCAATTCCGTGTTTCCTTATGAAACCAGAAACCAGCATATCGGAAGGACACGCTACAAGCCTGTTAGAATCAACCTGCATTACAAGAAGGGCGCAGTATGGTTTTTTCCCGACAAGTTCTGTCGAAACGACCTCGTGGAGATATTCACCTGTTGTAATATCCTTTGCGACACGATGCATTCGAAGGAGGGTTCCCGCACTGTCAAAAACCACAGCAGTTTTCATGGCTTACAAACAGTTTTTATGGTTAATTACCTTTTTCTAAAGCAAAAGAAAAGGGGTGCCTGCCTGAAAAACGTTCGTTTGGATAGGATAGGACGAATTTAAAGGTAGATAACAACAACTACCGCAGACACCACCTAATTTATAATTATTATTCATTCTATTTAACCTTTTCTTCCAGAAGGGTATCAGCCAGTTCTGCCAGTTCATCTGGAGCAATCGTTTCAGCCCTTCTATCCAGAAATTCAGCAGGCAGCTTTTCCAGGGCGCTATCCATATCCTCGATACCGAGTAAATTTGCATTATTCAAAATAGCGTTCCTGAGTTTCTTACGCCTCTGGGAAAAAGCCGCAGTAATAAATTTCATGAAAAACTTTTTGTCTTTTACATTATAGGGCGGAGGGCGCGGTGTCATCCTGATAATTGCGGACATGACCTCTGGCGGCGTGCTGAAGGCAGCCGGTGGAACAACCTCAAGTATCTTTACATCAGCATAATACTGGACTGCAATTGAAAGCCTCCCGTAATCCTTTGTTCCTGGCATTGCCACCATCCGTTTTGCAAACTCAAGCTGGTACATGAGAATCCCGAGCTCGAAATCATGTTCCAGCAGTTTGAAAGTGACAGGGGAGGAGATTGAATACGGAAGATTTGAAACCACTTTATTAAAATTAGGAAATTCAGTTTTCAGGGCATCCCCGACAATCAGGTCAATATTTTCAAGGCGTGGAATGGATGCCGCCAATTCAGCATCTACTTCTATTGCAACAACCCTGCCGGCTTTTGCTGAAAGTTCCTTTGTCAGGTTGCCGTGTCCCGCCCCGATTTCAAGAACAGAATCCGAGCCTGTCAGCTCCGCATATTCTATAATCCTGCTGATAACACGCTTATCAATTAAAAAATGCTGGTCTTTCTTATACCACTTCACAATATCATCTTTTTTGAGGCATGGCAGTTGTGAAAATGCGGTATTTTATATGTTCATCCTTTAACTCGTCAATCACCCTGTGTGCAATTAACTTCTCGGGGGCATGGATTCCCTTCACCCTGGTGACAAGGTCTTTGAAACTCTGGAACTTGCCTTTCTTCTGCTCGCCAATAATACCCCACATAAGCTTCTTACCGACACCAGGCAGTAATTCGAGCATGTGCATGCGGGTTGTGATCGGGTATGCATCAGTGAAAAACGCAATAAACCGGCTTTCATTCCCAAGGATGATTTTCTCTATTACAGGAAG